>JANMAN010000186.1:0-2197 GCA_031359885.1 Tardiphaga sp.
GTGCCAGACGTCCATCAGGACGACGACGATCCAGGCGGCGACAGGACTGTTGGTGTAGTTGAACGGAATGCCGAGCGCGGTAATGGTCCAGCCCAGGAGTCCGATATTGTCGCGCGCGTAAAGCTGCCAGATGATGCCGACCACGTTCCAAGGCACCAGCAGCGGCATCTCCATCAAAACCAGACAGGCAGACAGCGCGATGCCGCGCTTGGGCATCGCAATCGCGACCATGATTCCGACCGGCACTTCGATCGCCAGAATGACGAGCGAATAAGCGATGCTGCGGCCAAGCGCGCCAAAAAAGCGACCGCCGAACTCGGTCGTGGGATCGAGCAGTTCGGCATACCACTGCACGCCGTTCCACGTAAAATTGTTATTGCCGAACGTGTCCTGCAGCGAATAGTTGATCACCGTCATCAGCGGAAGGATGGCGTTGAACGCCACCAAGATGACGACCGGCAGCACCAGAAACCACGCTTTGTTGTCGAGCGTTTTTGTCATGTTTCAATTCACAATATGACTGTTGGCATAGACGTGGACATGCATCGGATCGGCGACCAGACGGACGCCATCGGCCGGAATGGCGACATCTTCGGAAATCAGCGCCGACACCGCGACGCCGTCGAGGTCGCAACGCATGATGCGCGCGCGCCCGACATCTTCGACGCGCTTGACCGTGACGGGGAAGCCGTTGTCGCCTGATGCCAGACGCAAAAACTCCGGCCGCACACCGATCTCGATCTTGTCGCTCGCCAACCGGGCCGCGTAAGCCTGAGCAAGATCGATCCGGTGGCCCTGGACCATTGCGTGCTTGCCAGCCAGGTCGGCGGGGAGCACGTTCATGCCCGGCGAGCCGATGAAGTATCCGACGAACGTATGCGCCGGCTTCTCGAATAATTGTTGCGGCGTACCGATCTGCACCACTGCGCCGTCGAGCATCACCACGACTTTGTCGGCGAAGGTCAACGCTTCGGTCTGGTCGTGCGTGACGTAGATCATCGTTACGTCGGACTCGTCGTGGACGCGCTTCAACTGCGCGCGAAGATGCCACTTCAGATGCGGATCGATCACGGTCAGCGGTTCGTCGAACAGGATGGCACCGACATCGGAACGCACCAGCCCTCGGCCGAGCGAAATCTTCTGCTTCATGTCGGCCGTCAGACCACGCGCCTTGCGCGACAGGTCGCGGCCGAGATCGAGCATCTTCGCGACCTCGTTGACACGCTGTGTGATCAGATCACCGCGAACGCCGCGATTGATCAGGGGGAAGGCCAGGTTTTCGGCTACGGTCATCGTGTCGTAGACGACCGGAAACTGGAAGACCTGCGCGATATTTCGGTGTTCGGTCGAAACCTTGGCAACATCCTTTCCGTCGAACAGGATTTTTCCGTGGGACGGAATCACAAGGCCGGAGATGGCATTGAGCAAAGTCGTCTTGCCGCAACCGGAGGGCCCCAGCAGAGCATAGGCGCCGCCTTGCTCCCACGTCATGTTCATCGTCTTCAACGCCCAATGCGACGTCGCGGTAGGCTTCGCCAGATAGCTGTGTGCGAGTTCGACAAGTTCGATACGAGACACTGGTTTTTCCTAACCCGACGCGCGAGAGGCCGCAGCGGCCACAAGACGTTGCGATTGATCGAATGCAAAAAATCGCGACGGATCGAGAAACAGAGTGATGGGGTCGCCTGGCTTGCGATCGTGCACGCCGGGAATCAAGGCGATCCACCGCTCGGGGCCGACATCGGCGTGCAGAAAACTTTCCGATCCCATCAGTTCGCTAACGGCAATCACGCCGTGCACGGCGACATCGTAGCCTGGTCGCGGCTCCAGAGACGTATGGTGGGCGCGAAAGCCGATCGTGTAAGGGCCATCGGCGAGCGACGCGAACGTGACCGGCGACGCGCACTCGACCAGCGGCGGCGGACCATCCGCGCGATCGGCGACGATCGTCAGGCGAGGCCCGTTCAAAACGACGCGCGCGAAATTCATGGGCGGATCGGAGAATGTTTGCGCGGTCGTGCGATCCACCGGGTTTCGATAGACGTCGGTCGTCGCGCCGAACTGCGTGACGCGTCCTTCGCTCAACGTTGCCGTGTTACCGCCGAGCATGAGCGCCTCGGTCGCTTCCGTCGTCGCATAGACGAACACCGCCCCGGTTTTCTCAAAAATGCGCGGCAGCTCGATGCGAAGTTCTTCG
>JANMAN010000264.1:0-4277 GCA_031359885.1 Tardiphaga sp.
TGAAGCAGGGCGGGCTGTTCGCGCCGATCTCGCGCGAAGGCGCGCTGGTGTTGAACAATCTGTTTCTCACCACGGCTTGCGCGACGGTGTTCATCGGCACGTTGTATCCGCTCGCACTCGAAGTCATCACCGGCGACAAGATTTCGGTCGGCGCGCCGTTCTTCAATCTGACATTCGGGCCGCTGTTCGTGCCGCTGTTGCTGGCGATGCCGTTCGGTCCGTTGCTGGCCTGGAAGCGCGGCGACATCGCCGGCGCGTCGCAACGATTGATGGCGGCGGGCATCGCAGCCTTGATCGCGATTGCAGTGCTGTGGGCGTGGACGACGGGCGGCGCGGCGTTGGCACCGCTGGCGATCGGGCTTGCGGTGTTCGTGATCGCGGGCGCGCTCGTCGATTTGGCCGAGCGCACTCAACTGTTTCGCGCGCCGCTCGGGACTGCGATGCGCCGCGCGCGTGGCTTGCCACGCGCGACCTGGGGCACAGTGTTCGCGCATGCCGGCGTCGGCGTCGCGCTGATCGGCATCGTCTGCGAGACCACCTGGAATAGCGAATATATCGGCACGCTGAAGCCCGGCGACACCGCCACTGTCGGCGGTTACGCGCTGCGGCTCGACAGCCTGAAACAGCAACAGGGCCCAAATTTTCGCGAGCAGATCGCGAATTTCTCGGTTCGCTCCGGTAAGGGCGACGAGATCGGCACGATGGCGCCCTCGAAGCGCAACTTCACGACGCGGGCGTCGTCCACGACGGAAGCCGCTTTGATGACACGCGGATTCAGCCAGCTCTATCTGTCGGTCGGCGATGCCACGGCCGATGGCGGGCAGGCGGTGCGGATCTATCACAAACCGTTTGTGCTGCTGATCTGGTTTGGGCCCTTGCTGATGGCATTCGGCGGATTCCTATCGCTGTCCGACCGCCGCCTCCGCGTCGGCGCGCCGAAACCGGCAAAGCTCGCGCGCGGCTTGCAGGCTGCGGAGTGATCGTGAGACGCTTGCTTGCGCTGATGCTGGTCGCTGTTTGGCTTAGTGCGCCGATAGCGGCCTACGCCGTGCAGCCCGACGAGGTCATGACCGATCCCGCCGAAGAAAGCCGCGCGCGGAATCTGTCGCGCGAGCTGCGCTGCATGGTGTGCCAAAACCAATCGATCGACGACTCGGACGCGCCGCTGGCGCGCGATCTGAGGTTGCTGGTGCGCGAGCGCATCGCAGCGGGAGACAGCGACTCGAAGGTGTTGGATTTTCTCGTCGTGCGCTACGGCGAGTTCGTGCTGCTCAACCCCCGCTTCAATCCGCATACACTGCTGCTGTGGCTACTGCCGCCGCTGGCGTTGGTCGGCGGCGGCATCGCGCTATGGATGCATCAGCGCCGCCGCGTGGCAACGGCCTCGCAATCAGACTCGCGCGATCTCACGCTCACCGCCGACGAAGAGGCCCGGTTGAAAGAACTTTTATAAGACTTTTGAGATACTTCTATAAATGTGCGTCTCGACGAAACCGCATGTCTTGTTGTCATTCAAAAATTAAATTCAGATTGCGACAGGAACTAGGGCTTGCTTTTTGAGTTCGTCAGACGCAATTATACGATGAATTCAACCGAAGATTGCATGGAACTGAAATGTCAGCGTGGATATATCAGCATACGAACTGGATGGTTGATAGAGAGCACCCAGTCAAAACCATCGCACGTTTTGGTGCGATTGCGCTGTCGATGTTGCCTCTCATTCTTGGGCTCGTGATTGTAGCATCCCGCTAAGGTTTGCGATCACAGAGTATGGCTGTTCCTAAGCCGACTGAAATACCAAAGAATGCATACCCTAATAGAGCTTGGCTGGCAGCAATAAGTCGTAGTTCGGGCGGCGGGGTGAAGTCGCCGTAACCGAGGGTAGTCCAAGTGACTATCGAAAAATATAGTGCGTCTACGCCGTCATTTATCAATCGCTCTCCGCCTGCAAACCACAGACCGTATCCTCTATAAACCCCAGCGAACGTCACGATCATAGTTGCGCTTTGAGCGACCAGTGCAAAGAGCATCCGGCGGGGACCAACATCGTGAATTTTAAATCCAAGAAAGCAAACGACTGAGCCGATTAACGCGAAAGAAATCGCTAAATAACAGAGCCCTACATTTTGACGGAAGTCTTCGGGATTTATCAGAAACGCGGCAATTGCTAAAATTGAGTTAGTTAACAAAGGTAGCCAGACAAAGATAAACGACCGATCAAGAAAATTCTGCATTTTGAAACCTTGGATTTCTATCTAAGATAGTATCTACCAAAAATGCTCTTGCAAAGTTTTTTTCGCCGCGGCGTTCATTACGAACATTTAATCCCGCCGCCAGCGCGCCGTAAGGCAACAGCCCCCATCTTCAGCCCATCAGACGTGTCGCCCGAGCGGCATGTCGTGGCCCACTGGAGAAGAGCAATGACCGAGCGCCCCACCGACTTTTCGAACCTTCCGTCTTACAAATCCGCCCGGCCGTCGCTGTTGTCCGCGCGCAAATTCGCTTTGATGGCCTCGGTGGTCGCCGGTCTCGGCGTTGCCGCTTATGGTCTCAGCCCTGCGCCGCATTCCTTCGATGTGTTCGCGACCCCCGCGCATGCGCAGGTCGACAAGCAGGTGAAGCAGCAGGTTGCGCAGCCGATCGGTTTTGCCGACATCGTCGAGCGCGTGAAGCCGTCGGTGATTTCGGTTCGCGTCAAGATGGCCGAGAAGGTCAGCAAGGACGACAACAGCAACAACGAGGATTCGCCGTTCCAGCCGGGTTCGCCGATGGAGCGTTTCTTCAAGCGCTTCGGCGGTCCGGACGGCATGCCGCCCGGCATGCGTGGCGGCCCGCGCGGCGGCGGCAACGGCCGCGGCGGACAGGTCAGCGGGCAGGGCTCTGGCTTCTTCATCACGCCGGACGGCTATGCCGTGACCAACAACCACGTCATCGACGGCGCGGACAAAGTCGAGGTCACGCTCGATGATGGCAAGAGCTATTCGGCAAAGGTGATCGGCGCCGATCCGCGCACCGACATCGCACTCATCAAGGTCGACAACGAAGGCAAGAGCTTCCCGTTCGCGAAACTTTCCGACAGCAAGCCGCGCATCGGCGATTGGGTGCTGGCGGTCGGCAATCCGTTCGGCCTCGGCGGCACGGTGACGGCGGGCATCGTCTCGGCTAGCGGCCGCGACATCGGCAACGGCCCCTATGACGATTTCATCCAGATCGACGCGCCCGTGAACAAGGGCAACTCGGGCGGCCCGGCTTTCGACACATCAGGCGAAGTCATGGGCGTCAACACCGCGATCTATTCGCCGTCCGGCGGCAGCGTGGGCATCGCGTTCTCAATCCCGGCGTCGACGGTGAAAACCGTCGTCACGCAGCTCAAGGACAAGGGCTCGGTCAGCCGCGGCTGGATCGGCGTCCAGATTCAGCCGGTGACGCCCGAGATCGCCGACAGCCTCGGCCTGAAGACCGCAGAAGGCGCGCTCGTCGCCGAGCCGCAGTCGGACGGCCCGGCAGCCAAGGCCGGCATCAAGTCCGGCGACGTCATCACGTCGGTCAACGGCACGCCGGTGAAGGACGCCCGCGAACTCGCCCGCACCATCGGCGGCTTCGCACCCGGCAATTCGGTCAAGCTCAACGTGATGAGCGGCGGTCGCGACAAGGAAGTCGACCTCACGCTCGGCCAATTGCCGAACGCCCAGAAGGAAGCCAAGGCGGACAATGACAACAGCGATCGCGGCGCTCCGCGCGGCGATGTGGTGATCCCGCGTCTCGGGCTGAGCCTTGCGCCGTCATCGTCCGTGGCCGGCGCCGGCAAGGACGGCGTGGTCGTGACCGAAGTCGATCCGAAGAGTGCAGCGGCCGATCGCGGCTTCAAGGAAGGCGACGTCATCCTCGAAGTCGGCGGCAAGACCGTCGCCAACGCGGGCGATGTCCGCGACGCGATCACGACGGCCCGATCCGACAACAAGAACAGCGTGCTGATGCGGGTTCGCACCGGCGGATCGTCCCGCTTCGTCGCGGTGCCGATCGCGAAGGGCTAGTTCCCGCTGACCAGACGGAGAGTGTCGTTGGCATATCGCCCCCGTCGATGGCCTCTCCCGGAGGGCGAGCCGCAAGCTCGTCCTCCACGATTACCCTGCGATAGAATATTGCCCCCCTCCGTCGCAGGGGATAGGGCGGCGAGGTTTCCCCAGCCTCGCCGCCCGCTTTATTTGCGAGGGTAAGCCGCCTTGCACGCGTCGATTGCGCGCGCCATGGTGGTGGAAAGCCAACGACCATGAGCG
>JANMAN010000275.1:0-11274 GCA_031359885.1 Tardiphaga sp.
GGTCGAACTCCCACGCGCGATTTTGCTGCGCCATCAGGCGGCGCTGCAAACGATTGGCCAGGCGCGCGACGACGCCTTGCAGATGCGCGAGCTGCTTGTCGAGATAACTGCGCAAACGCTCCAGCTCATCATGGTCGCAAAGATCTTCGGCCGCGATGACCTCGTCGAATTTCGGCGCGAAGGCGTGATATTCCGGCCCGCGCGGCTCGTTCACACCTTTGGAATTGGGGCGCGTCGCCTCGCCCGGCGTATCGTCGTCGCCGAGTTCGCCGTCGTCGAAAGTGTCGCTGGTCGAGGCTTGTGCGGATTCCATCGCCGACTCCGACATCTCGTCGGTCATCGCCTGCGCCTGATCCGCGCTCATCTCCTGCGCGGCTTCGTTATCGGGCGCGCCCTCCGCGCCGGACTGATCGTTCTCGCCGTTGCGTTCGTCGTCCTCGTTGTCGTCTTCGTCCGGCTCGGCGTTGGTCTGGTCGCCCATGTCCAACGCCTGCAACAGATCATGCACGGCGTCGCCGAACTTGGCCTGGTTCTCGGTCAGCGTATCGAGCTTGTCGAGCCGCTTGCCTATTTTGTCTTCGAGGATCGGCCGCCAAAGATCGACCATTTTCTTGGCTGCGGCCGGAGGTGCGAGCCCCGTCAGGCGCTCGCGCACCATCATCGCCAGCGCGTCGGACAACGGCGCATCGGCGCGGTCGGTGATCTCGTCGAACTTGCCGCGATGGAAATGATCGTCGAGCATCGCCGTGAGGTTTTTCGCGACGCCAGCCATGCGGCGCGAGCCGATCGCCTCGACGCGGGCCTGCTCGACGGCTTCGAACACGCCGCGCGCCTGCGGATTGCCCGGCATCAATTTGCGATGCACTTTCGGGTCGTGGCAGGCGAGTTTCAGCGCGATGGAGTCGGCGTGGCCGCGCACGATGGCGGCGTCGCGCTTGCTCATTTTGCGCGCGGGTTCGGGCAACCGCGCCTTGCCGGGCGCTAGGCCGGGGCGTTCGGCGGCGAAGCTCACTTCAAGCTCGGGCGCCTTGGCGATGGCACGCAGGCACGACGCGACCGAGCGCTTGAACGGCTCGGTCGGCGCTTCCTTCGGGCCGGTGCGGAATTTGTTCGATGTCGGCGTGGACATTCCGGCCTTGTCAGTTTTCGGGGGATCGGAGGTCGTCCAACACGATGACGCGGTTCAGGATCTCATCCCACGAGTAAGGGCAGCTTCCTGGAAAAGTTGTTTTCGGCAATTCTGTCTCGACAGCGGCGGATGTTCGCGCGTCCTCATAGGCGTCTGCCAAAGCTTCGGCGATATGAGGCTTGAGGCTCGGATTTTTTTTAAGCACCTTCGCAATGCGTCGACGCTGCTCGACAATCGATCCAACCCAACTTCGCGAACGTCGCTCGGCCTGGTGATCCCATTTGAGCAGGTGCAGGAGCGCGATGTGGATCGCACTCTCTAACTTGTCATATTGCTCGCTGCCCACGTCGCCCAACTCATCCGCGATGTTCACGAAATCAATCTCGGCGACGCGCCCGGCTTTAAGCAAAGCGACCTGATCTTCGACCCAGCCGAACAGATCGTCGCGATACGCACGATGCTTGCCGGATGCCGTCGTCGGACTTCGGTCGATTGTTTTTGTCGCCATCATATCGCTCGCGGATTTGACCTTCAGCTCAACGCCACGTTGACCGAACTCTCCGGCAGTTCGGCGTTGAAACAGCGCTGGTAGAACTCCGCCACCAGCGAACGTTCGAGTTCGTCACACTTGTTGAGGAACGTCACGCGGAATGCGAAGCCGATGTCGCCGAAGATGTCGGCGTTTTCGGCCCAGGTGATTACGGTACGCGGCGACATCACGGTTGAAAGGTCGCCATTGGCGAAAGCGTTGCGCGTCAGATCGGCGAGCCGCACCATCTTGTTGACGATGTCGCGACCTTCCGGATTACGATAATGCGGCGCCTTCGCCAGCACGATCTCGACTTCCTCGTCATGCGCCAGATAGTTCAGCGTCGTGACGATCGACCAGCGATCCATCTGGCCCTGGTTGATCTGCTGCGTGCCGTGATAGAGCCCCGAAGTGTCGCCGAGGCCGATGGTGTTGGCCGTCGCGAACAGTCGGAACGACGGATGCGGCTTGATGACTTTGTTCTGGTCGAGCAGCGTCAGGCGGCCGGAGACTTCGAGCACGCGCTGGATCACGAACATCACGTCCGGTCGGCCTGCGTCGTATTCGTCGAACACCAGCGCGACATTGTGCTGCAACGCCCACGGCAGAATGCCGTCGCGGAATTCGGTGACCTGCTTGCCGTCGCGGACGACGATGGAATCCTTGCCGACGAGATCGATCCGGCTGATGTGGCTGTCGAGGTTGACGCGCACGCAAGGCCAGTTCAGCCGCGCCGCGACCTGTTCGATATGGGTCGATTTTCCGGTGCCGTGAAAGCCCGTCACCATCACGCGGCGATTGCGCGAGAAGCCGGCGAGGATCGCCAGCGTCGTCGCGCGATCGAAGCGATAATCGGCGTCGACATCGGGGACATGCGGATCGTGTTGCGAGAACGCCGGCACTTCGAGGTCGCTGTCGATGCCGAACACTTTCCGCACCGACACCGTCTTGTCGGGAATGCCGGTCAGGGGATGCTCGCCGGACTGAAGTCCGGCAGGTGCGTGCGCTTTGGTCGTGGCGGCGGTCATCAATCCTCCGTGGTCCCGGATGGTCCCGAAACCAGTCTAGAAATGGCTGCGGTTTGCGGCTGAAAATCTATTGCAGAACGTAGCAGAGACATGCGGCCGGCAGAAGCCCGCGCCGCAATCCGATGCTTTGCGCGCATTCCGCTGCAATATCATCAAGCTAAGTGTTGTCTGCGAAAATGTGAAGGCCACGCGGTTGAGGGCTGCCGTGCGAATTTGCACGAAATCCAAGCAAACGCAGCGACCGGCTTGTCACATGCTCTCGCCGGACAAGTTCGAACGACACCGGGCGTTCCACGTGCGTCGGAAACCGTCATCGCGCGCGCACTCGCCGGCGGCGACGACCCACGCCACGCGTAGGTCAGCTTCCCGCCGGGCGGACCACCGTCTTGAGATAATTATACGCCTTGATGACCTCGATCAGCCGGTCCTCGGTCGAGCGGTCGCCGCCATTGGCGTCGGGATGGTGCTGTTTGACTAGCGCCTTGTATTTCGCCTTCACCGTCTCGAGCGTGGCGTCGGGGCCAAGCCCCATCACGATCAGCGCCTTTTTCTCGGCGTTCATGATCTTGCGAGCTTCGGCCTTCGGCGGCTCGGGCTTGTTAGCCCCGGCCCGCCATTTGTTGCGGCCGTTCATCTCGTTGAGCATCGCGAAGGGATCGTTCGCGCCGTCCAGCTCGGCGTCTTTCGAGCCCTTGCCGTTCGCGCCCATCTTCCAGGTCGGGCGATGGCCGGTCAGCGCGTCCTTCTGGTAGCGCGCCACGGCGTCGGGATTCATGCCCTGAAAGAAATTATAGGACGCGTTGTATTCGCGCACATGGTTGAGGCAAAAATTCCAGTATTCGCGCTCATGGCCACGGCCCTTCGGCGCGCGGTGCGGACCCTTGTTCTTGCACTCCGGCCATTCGCACACTTGTGCTTCTTCGCGCGCCTTGGCCTGCGCCTTGGCGCTGGTCTTGTTCGGCTTGATGCGAATGGAGTCAAAAAATTTCGATGAATCGATGGCCATGGATCACTATGACAACGCAATGCGACGGGCTTCAAGTCTTGACATTGCAATTGCCCTTTCAGGTTCGCGGGTGCCGCAAAAAATTTTCGTGAAATGGCGCGAGCGACGCTTGAGGATTGACGGCCGCCAAGACCCGGCGTTAAAGCCGCGCCATGACCATGAAACAGACGATCACCGAACGGTTACACCAGGCCTTCACGCCGGCGCGTCTCGACGTCGTCGACGAGTCGCATCTGCACGAGGGCCATGCCGGCCATCGCGAAGGCGGCGAAACTCATTTCCGCGTGCACATCGTTGCCGATGCCTTCGCCGGCAAGAGCCGCATCGATCGGCATCGCCTGGTCAACACCGCGCTCGCCGCAGAATTGGCCGGCGGCGTTCACGCGCTGGCGATCAAAGCGCAGTCGCCCGACGAGGGGTGAGTTGGAAGCCCGTCATTGCGAGGAGCCGTCGGTCCTCGCTTTCCGAGGATCGTGGCGACGAAGCAATCCAGTCTTCCTAATCTTGGCTACAAAAATGGATTGCTTCGCTCAGTTCAACATCGGCGAAACCGCCGATATTGGACTGGCTCGCAATGACGGCTGCTTGCGCTCCGGAATGACGCTTCGCGTCACCGAAACGAAAAACGGTTCTCGAACGAGTTCGACGACACCACTGGGGCTGCACCCGACATCGTGTCGCGGGCGGCCGTTGCGCCGTTGTCGTCGGAGACCGACGGCTTCAGCGCCGGGCGCGCGGCGGCGGTGCGAACGTCCGACGACTTCGGCGCGCTGCTCTCGGCAGGCCTCGCCAGCAACATTTCGGACGGCTTCGCCGGGGCGGGTTTCGGAGCAGTCTTGGTGGCGACGGAGGTTTTCGGCTTCTCCGCGACGACCGGTGCGCGGGCGGGGGTTGCCGATGTGGTCTCGCTGCCGCCAAGCCCGACCCTCTTGACGATATTGCTGAAGAAGCCGCCGCTGTCGTTGCCGCCGGTGTTGGCACTGGCGACGCGCGTGGTCGTGACCGCCGGCGTCGAGAACACCGAGGGTTCTTCCGCAACGACGGCTTTGGGCGGATTGACGTGCGCCGGAATGGTGCCGGGCGCGCGGGCATAGGCCGCAACCGGGCCGTCCGAATCCGACAGGCCGGTCGAGCCGTCGGGCAGCTTGGATGCGAAGATGCGGTTCATGCCGCCGTCGATATCGGGACGGCGCTGCGCGATCGGCGTGCCCTTCGAGATCAACTCGTTGGTCTTGGCGTCGTCGTTGCGCTGCTTCGACAGCACCGCATCGGCAATCTGCGACGGCACGCTGTAAGCAGGACATTTCGCGCCGGCCTGAAAGGTCAGCGGACGGCCGCCGGCCGGCTGCTCCGGATCGAACACATATTTGTTCTCGCAGAACTCGACCTTCGGCTCCTGCCGCGTCACTTCGAAATGATCGTAGCCCTGCTTGATCATGCGCCAGAACGGCATGTTCGGATTGCTGCGATGCTTCGCCATATTCACGGGCGTCATCTTAAACGGATAGGCCTGCACCTGGAACGCGCGCTGGCCGCCGAAAAACGATTCACGGCCGAGCGTGTAGATCTCGGAAATCTGCTCGTCGGTCATCGCGTAGCAACCGCGCGACGAGCAATCGCCATGCACCATCAACTGCGAGCCGGTGCGGCCGAGCGCTTTGTCGAAGGCGTTCGGGTAGCCCATGTTGAACGACAGATAATAGGACGATTGCGGGTTCATCTGGCCGGGGCCGATCGAATAGAAACCTTCGGGCGCCTGACGGTCGCCTTCCTTTACCTTAGGACCGAGATCGCCGGACCAGCGGCAGATCGGATAGGTCTTGAGCAGCGCGAATTTGCCGGAGCGATCCTGCTTCCAGACTTCGAGCTCGGCTTCCTGCTTGAACAGCCGCACCAGCATCGGCGACTGCGCGTCCATGTCCTTCGCGGCCATGTCGGCGACGAGCTTCTCGGGGATCGGTTTGTTGGCTTTGGCATTGTTGGCGAGCGAGATTTCGTCGCTGGTGCAGCCGGCAAGCACGACCGCAGCCACGAGTGCGGCCGACGTCATGACTGCGCGGAAAAGCGTGCGATCGATCAAGACATATCCCCACAGCCGGACGGCCGACAGCTTCGGTGCTGGCGCCATCCGATCACCGGATCGCAGCCGTTTTGCCCGAAGCCATTGAATAAATATTATCCTTAAAGCCCCGGTCTCACAAGCCGAACCGCTGCACCGCAACGGGTTCCGCCTCAGCGTGGTGAAGATTGCTTAAACGCCGGGTTCCATGGAGCAGACCGGTCGGGCGGAATTGGGGCTAAGTTTTTTGTCTTAGCCGCAGCTGGCGGTCCAGTCACAGATAGATGCCGGACCTGCCTTACTCGGTTGCTATACCGTCCAAAAGCAGCCGGCTAATGTGCCGGGACGAGGGAGGCTTCAATGGGACGTCGAGACGTCGCACGCGCACTGGCAACTGGCGCGCGGGCGTACATAAAGAGCACGGATGGTCGCGAACCCACCCGAGTCGAGGCGCTGGCAGCATTGACTGAAATCGCGGCGGGTCTGGATACATCGGCCGGCTTTGACGACGGCATGCTGGAAGATACGCCGCTGCGCCAGTTGGTGGCAATTGCGTTTCATGCAACACCTGACGAGATCACCGACCGAGATAGCGGAGACGGCAAAGTCTGGGCAAATGTGACAGGACGATTTTCGTCCTTTCTCTGCTCCATCAGTATTGAACGCCCCGCGAATGCCATTGTAGAAAACACGTCGATTTTGCCAGTATCGGAGTCTGTCAAAGCTCCTTCGTCACGTGGCCGGATCACCATTTGGGATTGGCTTGTCGCAGTGGCGGCTATCGGGGTGGTTATTTGGATATCCGCCAAATATTCGCAGCGGGCTACGGCGGTGGCTATCGCAAAACCAGTCGCTGAAAATGCAAAATCGGTTCCGGAAAGCGACCGTCGACCTCATTGCCAACTCGTAAAATTTACAATCGCATGGTCTGGTCTTCCAGCCAGCAGCACGCAATCGGACATATTAAGAAGGTGCCCAAACTAGCACGATTTCCAACTCGAACCGAGACGCATGGTCGATGATAAAAAACGTGGCAGCATCACTGGGTTTTTATGCCGTCCTGATGTCGGCGGCACAGGCGCAGACATGTGCAGCCGTGCCAAATACATCAAGCGAAACTTATGTGAATCACTGGCAACAATCCGGAACCATGGAAGAACGTTTCAGAATTTGGATGCGCGCATCGTCGCCGGAGCAACTGGATCGATCACTGGCGAACGCTCCAAACTGTTTGTCGGAAGGATCACATCCATACGTCATGTTCAAAAAAATATACATTCACAATTCCGATGATTTCATTCGTCCGACAACGAAGGGCTGTGTTGCGTTAATTGAAGCGATGAAATGCCATCAGGCGATCGGATGGCCGCTTTCACGAAATCCCCGCAAGATCGAAAAACCTGAAGTCGCTGTTGCTGTCCCGCAGCCTTCGAAAGCGAAAGCCGAACCGGTGCCTGATCCGGCTGAATTCGATCAGGCTAAAAATTCCGGCTATGCGGCCTTGCTGGATTTGGCCGAACGACGTGGCTGTTTGTCGCCGACAAGCGCACGCGATGAAGATTGCGGGAAAATTCTCGCGGCCGCGGCAAGCAACGTCTGGGTCAAATTCAATTGCGTAACGGACGCAACGCCTGAAATGTGCCAAACGGCCTTTAGAATGAACAATCAGTTGGGCGTGTCAAAGGCCTTCTTGGCGTCCTATTCAGGGGTCGGAATGCCCAGCACGACGCTTCTGGATAACGCCCGGGCGATGACGAACATAGGGAATACCGGATCGTCAGAACCGCCGAAACGGGAGCAAACCCGCGCAAAATGTTCAAAAGAGGTCGGGGCTTCTGCGGCCTGCACGATGGTCGCGCGAACGTCAGACCTCGGGTCCCTCGATGGCAATTCGTTGCGTTGCTCGAATTCGCATAGTTATAGCACCCGCGCTCAACTATGCAGAGTGAGCCAGCCGTCAGTTTGCGACTGGGTCAGTGTCGGACCGAACATATCCAACGCGATTGTTCAAACTTATCCGGGAGACGACTATCGGCGCTTCATCGTCCAGCAGCCCGAATGCCTCGAATAATATTTGCCTGATTTCGAAGCCGAACAGAACCGTCACCCCAATTTGCGGCCGATATCGAGGAATTTCTGCCGGCGCTGCTGGCGGATGGTCGGGCCGTCGAGGCCGCGGAGGTCGTTCATGGCCTGCGCGATGGCGTCGCCGGTGGTGGCGATCATGGTCTTGGCGTCGCGATGCGCGCCGCCGGACGGCTCCTTCAGGACCGTGTCGATGACGCCGAAGCGCATCAGATCCTGCGCCGTGATCTTCATGCTGGTCGCGGCTTCCTGGGCCTTGGTCGAATCCCGCCACAGGATCGAGGACGCCGCCTCCGGCGAGATTACGCTGTAGATCGCGTGCTCCAGCATCAGCACGCGGCTGGCGGTGGCGATCGCTATCGCGCCGCCCGAGCCGCCTTCGCCGATGATGACGGCCACATTGGGCACGCCCAGCGACAGGCACGCATCGGTCGAGCGCGCAATCGCCTCGGCCTGTCCGCGCTCCTCGGCGCCGATGCCGGGATAGGCGCCGGCGGTATCGACCAGCGACAGCACCGGAATGTCGAAACGGTCAGCCATCTCCATCAGCCGCACGGCTTTGCGGTAACCTTCCGGCCGCGCCATGCCGAAATTATGCTTGAGCCGGGTTTCCGTGGTCGCGCCTTTTTCCTGCCCGAGGACGCAGACCGCCTCGCCGCGAAACCGGCCGAAGCCGCCGATCATCGCTTCGTCGTCGCCGAACTTGCGGTCGCCCGCGAGCGGGGTGAAATCGGTAATCAGGTCTTTGACGTAATCCAGACAATGCGGCCGCTGCGGATGCCGCGCGACCTGCGTCTTCTGCCACGGCGTCAGCGCGGCATAGAGATCGGCGAGCGTCTGCGCCGCCCGATCCTCGATCCGCGCGATCTCGTCGCCGATATCGCTGCCGGCAGCCGCGAGCGCTCGCAATTCATCGACACGGGAGTCGAGTTCGGCGACCGGCTTTTCAAAATCGAGATAGCTGCGCATGGGATCGGACATTCCCGACATATAGAGCCCGCAGGGCGCGGGCGAAACCGGAGTGGCTGCTTTTCAGGGTAAACCGCGCGCCAAGTCAAGGTTGGCGCTGAGGATATGCGTGGCGAATCAAAGGGTTGATTTTGTGGCAGGAGATGTAACTGGCACCGCGATCCTTGACACCAGCAAAGCCGTCATCCCCGCGAAGGCGGGGAACCAGTAATCGCAGACGTGCGAGGTCATCAGGAGCGTCACGGAATACTGGGCCACCCGGTCTCGATGCGCAATTGCGCATCTTGCCGGGTGGTGACGGCCCTGCGGGTATCTCGCACCGCGCTATGCATTGTCCGTCACTTATCTCCCAGCGGGTGGAGATCGCGAACCAGGCTCTTGAGCCGCTCCTCCACGACGTGCGTGTAAATCTGCGTGGTCGAGATGTCGGTATGGCCGAGCAAGGTCTGCACGATCCGCAGATCCGCACCGTTATGCAGCAGATGGCTGGCGAAGGCGTGGCGCAGCACATGCGGGCTGACGAGACGCGGCAACAGCCCGGCTGCGGCGGCGAGGTCTTTGAGGTCGCGGGCGAAATGCTGGCGGGTCAGATGGCCGGAATCGCCCGACGACGGAAACAGCCATTTAGTCGCCGCCGCGTTTTTCGGGTTTTCGCTTCGGCGGGCATCGAGCGCCGCGAGATACGCCGTCATCGCGTCTTTCGAGGATTGATTGAGCGGCACCAACCGCTCCTTATCGCCCTTGCCGCGCACCATGATCATCCGCGCATCGCGGCGCGCCGCCGAGACTGGCAGCGACACCAGCTCGGAGACGCGCAGCCCGGTCGCGTAGAGCACTTCGAGCAGACAATAGAGCCGCGCCGCGCGCATCGTCTGCAACGCCGGCGCGTCAGTCTCGGCCAGTGCTTTGGCTTTGGTCAGCAACAGATCGACATCCGCGATCGACAGCACCTTCGGCAGGCTGCGCCCGCGTTTCGGGCCGGACAAGATCGCTGCCGGATCGTCGCTGCGGATGCGTTCGTTCAGTAGAAAGCGAAACAGATGCCGCAGCGCCGACAGCCGGCGCGCCACGCTGGTCGATTTGAAACCGCGCTCGTCGAGGTTTTCGAGATAATCGCGCAGCGCTTGCGTTTCGACGACGGCAAACGACAGACCTTGTCCGCCGATGAAATGCGAGAGGTCTTGCAGATCGCGGCGATAGGCATCGACGGTGTTCGCGCCCGCGCCCTGCTCGGCCGCGAGCATGTCGAGAAACAAATTGGTCAGGCGGGCATCGGATGTCGCGGGTTTCATCCGGGTAACCTACCTCACGAACATGGCGCGGCCGTTAACGAGTTTCGCAATCATTTACCATGACGTTCGCCCGGCCGATTGAAATCCGGGCGCGTTCTGCCATGTTCGCGCTCGACCGAGCCTGCATCACAGACGGCGCGCATTCCGTTTTGCAAAAGGACTATCCATGGCCAAGCCAGCAGTGATCGTCGTCGGCGCCGATAAGGGCGGCGTGGGCAAAACCACCGTGTCGCGGACCGTGCTGGATTATTTCAGCGCCAACAACATCCCCACCCGCGCCTTCGACACCGAATCGCCGCGCGGCACGCTGAAGCGGTTTCATCCGGGGATCACGCAGATCGTCGATATGACGACCACCGCGGACCAGATGAAGATTTTCGACACGCTCAATTCGGCAGCGCCGTCCGTGACCGTGATCGACGTCCGCGCCGGACTGCTGTCGCCCGCGTTGGCGAGCCTGCGCGACATCGGCTTTCTCGATGCGGCGAAATCCGGCCAGATCACCTTCGCCGTGTTTCACATCCTCGGGCCGTCGATCGCCTCGCTGGACGAGATCGCCGAAACCGCGGCCTTCATGGACGGCGCGAAATATTTTCTGGTGAAGAACTTCATCAACAACACCAGCTTCTTCGAATGGGACCAGGCGACCTATCAGTCCTATTTCAACCGCATCAAAGACGCGACCGAGCTGACGATCCCGAAGCTCAACGAAATGGCCTATGAGCAGGTCGAGGTCTCGAGCGTGCCGTTCCTGAATTTCGTCGCCAACAAGGGGCTGCACGACGAGCCGGCGAATTACTCCTTCGTGCTGCGCGGTTATGTTCGGCACTGGCTCGCCAATGTGTGGAGCGAGTTCGACCGCATCAAGCTGACCGACCTCGTGGCGGATAAGAGCGAGAAACCCGACAAGAAATCGCGCGCTGCGTCGGGCGACGGCGGGGAGAAGTAAGCTTCTGTCATTCCGGGGCGGTCGGATCGCGACCACATCGACGCTTTCGTCGATGTGAAGCGGACGACCGAGCCCGGAATCCATACTCCCCGACAGGGGTTATGGATTCCGGGCCTGCGTCACGAGTCGGCTACGCCGACAGTCGTGCCCCATCCCGGAATGACAAACGTTTGCATTTGTCTTCACACTGGCGCCGACGCATTTCCCGAACGATATTCCCTCCATGCG
>JANMAN010000281.1:0-1819 GCA_031359885.1 Tardiphaga sp.
CAGCTTGCGGTTCATTTACGAAGATCGTCGCCGCCCCAAAACCTGCGATCCCCGCGAGGTTTTCGGTTCCCGCCCGCCGGCCCTGCTCCTGTCGGCCGCCCCGGATCAACGGCGAGGTTGCCGATGCGCCGACCATTGCGCCGACGCCGGTCGGTCCGCCGATCTTGTGCGCGGACAGCGCCAGGCTGTCGGCCTTCAGCGTTTTCATATCGACCGGGATCTTCCCGAACGCCTGAATCGCATCGACATGAAGCCGTCCGCGGGCGGCATGGACGATGTCTGCGGCTTCTGCGACCGGCTGGATCGCGCCGGTCTCGTTGTTCGCCAGCATCAGCGCCACCAGCGCCGGCGGGCCTGCTGCGACCTTTTCTCTCATATCGTCCAAGTCGACGATGCCGCTCGCATGCACTTTCACGATCTCGATGGCCTCGGGCGCAAAACGCCCGCCAGCCAGCACCGAGGCGTGCTCGATCGCCGATACCAAAAGTCTCGGATGCGCGGCACTCGGCGTCAGCGCCAGCGTATTGGCCTCGGTTCCGCCCGACGTGAACACGACCGACGACGCCTCGGCACCGACCGCTTTCGCGATCGCCTGCCTTGCGGTCTCGACGATGCGGCGCGCCGCGCGGCCTTCGGCGTGGATCGACGACGGGTTGCCGGCAAACGCCAACGCAGCCTGCATTGCCGCCAGCGCCTCGGGGCGCAGCGGCGTGGTCGCATTCCAGTCGAGATAGACCCTGTCTGCCATCGCAAGGACTTATAGCGCATCCGGCGCGCGACAACCGGTTCGGCACGGAAATCCGCCAATATGCTTGCTTTTCGCCCCTGCGCTCATGGTAGAAGGCGGGTTCCTGACCATGACCGTCGTTCGCAATCGCGACGACACCCGATCGCTGCACACATCTGTCGCGCGGTCGCTTCCAAGGAATCACTGATGCCTGAAGTTATTTTCACCGGACCTGCGGGCCGTCTCGAAGGCCGCTATCACCCGGCGAAGCAGAAGAACGCGCCGATCGCGATGGTGCTGCATCCGCACCCGCAGTTTCGCGGCAGCATGAATCACCCGATCGTCTATCAGGTCTATTACGCCTTCGTGGCGCGCGGCTTCTCCGTGCTGCGTTTCAACTTTCGCGGCGTCGGCCGCAGCCAGGGCTCGTTCGATCACGGCACCGGCGAATTGTCGGATGCGGCATCGGCGCTCGATTGGGCGCAGACCATCAACCCCGAAGCGCGCGCTTGCTGGGTCGCCGGCTTCTCGTTCGGCGCGTGGATCGGCATGCAATTGTTGATGCGTCGCCCGGAGGTCGAGGGCTTCATCTCGATCGCGCCGGAGCCGAACCGCTACGACTTCTCGTTCCTCGCGCCCTGCCCGTCGTCCGGCCTGATCGTGCACGGCGACAAGGACATCGTGGCACCGGCCAAGGACGTCAACACGCTGGTCGAAAAGCTGAAGACCCAAAAAGGCATCGTGATCGACCAGCATACGATCCCCGGCGCCAACCACTTCTTCGAGGACCGGATGGAGCCTTTGATGGAGTCGGTGACGGGCTATCTCGACATGCGCCTCGCGACGGTAAGGTAGGGTAAAAGCGTCATGTCCCGGACGCGGTGCAGTCGGCGATGCAATTGCATCGCCTTAGATCGGCGAAGCCGATAACGCTGCTCCGCAGAGCCGGGACCGTGACAAAGGTTGCCTTCGTTACGACCCCGGTTCTGCAAAGCAGTGCGATGCGCCGCATTGCGCCCGGGGTAAGCGCGCAACCTAAGGCCTCGTCACCACGCCGCCGGTCATCGGCATCGCTACGCCCGTCGTTGCGGG
>JANMAN010000326.1:0-15968 GCA_031359885.1 Tardiphaga sp.
GGGGCGGCCAGCGCTGGCTGTATTTCCTTGAGCTCAACGGCAAGACCTTCGTCGAACTGATCGCGATCCTCGCCGGTTGCGGCCTGTTGATCGGCGCGTTCTCGCTGACGGGCGTGATTTCCAGTCTCGCGAACGACCTGCTCAACATTGCCGGCGGCGACGCTTTCCTGTTGCTGCTGATGTGTGCGATCACCAGCCTGATCCTCGGCCTCGGGCTGACGACGACGTCGTGCTACATCTTCCTCGCGATCCTCGTGGCCCCGGCGCTTGAAAAGCTCGGCCTCAATAAAATGGCCGTCCACATGTTCATCTTCTATTGGGGCATGCTGTCGTCGATCACGCCGCCCGTTGCCATCGCGTCCTTTGCGGCCGCCGGCATCGCCGGCGCACCGGCGATGAAGACGGGATGGGAATCGATGTGGGTCGGCAGCATCATCTACTTCATTCCGTTTTTCTTCGTGTTGAATCCGGCGCTGCTGCTGCAAGGCCCTAACCCCTATTTGGAAGCGATCGGCCTCACGGCGCTGGCGTGCTTCGGGATCATCTTCATCTGCGGCGGCATCCAGGGCTATCAGGCCTTCGTCGGCGATCTCCGCCGTGCCGGTGCGATGGAATGGCCGTTGCGCGTGCTGTTGGTGATCGGCGGCTTCACGGTGGCGACGCCGGGCGGCGGCATCATGCCGTTGTCGCAGTTGCAGATCACGAGCCTTGGGCTCGTGATCCTGCTGCCGACGATGCTGGTGGCGTGGCTGCTGGTGAAACGCAACCCGATCGCACTGCCGGCGGCGACGGCAAGATAGCGATCAGCGCGCGACGACTTCGACCTCGCCGTCGACGCCGTTGACGACGTTGAAGGGGCGCTCGAACACCTTGCCTTCGTTCTTGGCGATGGCGCGGTACTCGCCTTCGGACAGCACCATGCGCGGAAACGCGCCGACCGATTCCTTGATGACGTCGCCGGCCGGCGTGATGATCGACCACGCGGTGTTGGCCAGCGCCTCGCCGCCTTTGTCGCCGACGAGTTTCAACGTGATGATCGCTGCGCGGTGGCTGATCGTGACGTCGGTCAACTTGCCCGCCGCCACGCGGATGTCGGAGCGCACCACCGAATTGGCGTCGCCGTAATTTGAGGTGATGTAATAGGTGCCTTCGGGCAGCAGCACGACATCGGCGGCGTTGACGTTCGGCAGCAACGACGCGCGGTCGCCGGATTCGAATTGGCTGCCCTTGTAGATGTTGAACGAGATCTGGTTCGGCGGAATCTTGCTGGTGCCGACGCGGCCCTCGATCCGCAAGCCCCCTGCCGGCAGCAGAAACTGCTCGCGGTCGGTGTCGGTTTTTAGCGTCACCGGCCGGACCGCGCTGACGAGGCCGAGCGAGACGTGGACGACGTAGCTCCCCGGCGGCAGCGCGATGTTCGGCGCGGCGCTGCGGTCTTCGCGGATCAGCTTGAATGCGCCGGTCTCGTCGGGTCGATCCGAATAGACCCGCCAAACCAGCCCGCCATTGATCGCCGGCAAATCCTTGCCGTAGCGCGCGGTCAACGCCAGCACGCCCTGTGGCGGCAAGGCCGGCGCGGGTGTGGCGGGCGCAGGAATCGCCGCGACCGGCGGCTGGGTGATCGGGGACGGCAGCGCGGGCGACGTCGAGGGTCCGGAAGGCGGCGCGAGGCTGATCGCGGGGCCGGACGCGCCTGGAATCGCATTCGGCGGGATCGGCGGCGGCCGGTCCTGGAACATCTGCGCCGAGGCCGACGAGGCGGCCAGCATGGCGCACAGACACGCCACGGCCGCCGGCAGCGCCTTGCGCCTGCCCGCCTCGTAGCCTTCGTCGTGAGTCCCCCGCGCGACCATCGTCCTGCTTTTCACTGAAAACGCGGCGAATTCAAGCCTCAGTCGGTCGGTCCCATGCTGACGCATAAACCATGCGCGCGGGCGGGACTGGTACGGCCGCGCTGCACAACATAAAAAGAGACGGTCGATGTGCGGGGTCGACCGGAGTGATCGCGTGCTGGAGCATCTCATCGGGCGCGGCGCACAAGGTGGCGCCGGCGGCGGCAAGGACAAAGTCGGGCTCGGCAGCGTGCGCCGTCCCGTGATCGGTCTGGCGCTGGGCGGCGGTGCCGCGCGTGGCTTTGCGCATATCGGCATCCTCAAAACCTTGCTGGCGCATGGCATCGTGCCCAACGTCGTGGTCGGCACTTCGATCGGCGCGGTGGTGGGCGGCTCTTACGCCGCCGGGCACCTCGCGACGCTGGAGGCATGGGCGCTAAGCCTGCAACCGCGAAATATTCTCGGCTATCTCGATATCCGTCTCAACGGCTCGGGTCTGATCGGCGGCGACAAACTCGCTGCCCAATTGGAAACCTCGATCGGCGGCGCGCTCATCGACGATCTGCCGGTCAAATTCGCCAGCGTCGCGACCGAGGTCCGCACCGGCCATGAAATTTGGCTCACGCATGGCCGCCTCGTCGATGCGATGCGTGCGTCCTACGCCCTGCCCGGCATCTTCGCGCCGGTGCTGATCGGCGACCGTTGGCTGGTCGATGGCGCGCTGGTCAACCCCGTGCCGGTCTCTGCGGCGCGCGCGCTCGGCGCGGAGATCGTGATCGCCGCCAATCTGTCGAACGACGTATTCGGCCACAGCACCACGATCTTCGCGCATGGCCCCGGCAAGGACGCGCCGGAGCTTTTCAAAGAGGTGCCACCGGAGCCAACCAAACGCGGCCTCGGACGGTTTTTCTCGCCGGAGCGGGCCGTGAAGCGCGAGTTCTTCGGCGGCGGCGGGCGACCGGGCATTTCGACCGTCATGGTCGATGCTTTCAATATCATGCAGGACCGCATCACGCGCGCGCGGCTCGCCGGCGATCCGCCGGACTTGCTGATCTCGCCGCGTGTCGGCCAGATCGGCTGGTTCGATTTTCACAAGGCCGAGGAAATGATCGCGCACGGCGTCCGCGCGGCCGAACGCGCGATCGATTCGATTCAAGAGGCGATCGAAATCTTGGCGCCGGAGGCCGCGAAAAATCCGGCGAAGGCCGTTCCGGCGAAGGAGTGAGCTTCGTCATTGCGAGGAATGGTGCTCCTCGCTTGCGAGGGGCACCATGACGAAGCAATCCAGCTCTTTCCAAACAAAACTGGATTGCTTCGTCGTCATCGGTTTTCGGAGACAAAAACCTCGGCTCCTCGCAATGACGACTGCGCTCCAACTACGCCGTAGCGATGTAATCGCGCAGCGCTTCTTGCTCGTGCTCGAATTCCTGCACCCGGCTTTTCACCACGTCGCCGATCGAGATCAAGCCGACGATCCTATCGTCATGCATGACAGGCAGATGGCGGAATTTTCCCGACGTCATCTTTTCCATGATGGCGGCGACAGTGTCGTCCGGCTTGCAACTGATGACCTTGCGCGTCATCACATTGGCCACCGGCTCGGACAGCGCGTCGGCGCCGCGATCGCCGATCACGCGCACGATGTCGCGCTCCGACAGAATGCCGTCGAGCTTGTGCCCGCTCATCACTAGCACCGCGCCGATGCGCCGCTCCGACAACAGCTTGACGGCCGCCGCGAGCGTGACCTCCGGCGTGACGTGGATGATGTGATGGCCTTTGGAATCGAGGATCGCTTGTACGGTCATTGTCGCCTCCGAAATTGACGCGTCCTTGAACGAACGTCGCCATTAGTCTCGCGGGTCTTCGATCAACCGGTTCGCGTCGAGCAGGTTCGATCGCGACAGCGACGAATGATGGATTAATTGCGGGAGGCCCGCAAGGCGGCCGTCACAGGAACAGTCAAGCCCGCTCGCTCACACGCGGATGGGCGCGCGGGATCGGATCGAACAGCGAGAACAGCAATAGCCCTGCGAAAAATCCACCGATATGGGCCTGCCATGCGACGCTCGCGCCGTCGCTGCCGATGGCGATCGATCCGACGCCGAAGATGATGTTGACGCCGAACCAGACCGCCAGGAATCCCGTCACGCGCGGATCGCGCAGCGACGTCAGCAGCGGCAACGCTGGCACCCGCGCCGCCGCGTCCGCATCGCCGCGCCCGAACGACAGAAAGCTGCCCTGGACGAAGGCGAAGCGGATCGCCGCCGCCATCGCCCCGGACACCGACGCCGACGCGCCGATCATCGGTGCCAGCGCATGCTGATGGGTGACGAGATGAGCCAACGCGCCGGCCACCGCCGTCACCGCCATGAAGACGAAGAACCTCACCGCACCGAACCGCCGCGCCAACGCGCTACCGAACGGCAGCAGCCACAGCACGTTGAAACCGATATGCGTCAGGTTGGCGTGCAGCAGCGAATAGGTCACGAGCGACCACGCCTTCGCGCCTGGGCCGCCAGGAAACGGCGTCGCGAGCAAGGTCTGGTCGTAGCGGCCGGGGATGAAGCCGAACGCCAGCGTGCTCCAATATTCGAGATCGAGCGGCAGCAGCATCCGCACGCCATGGATGATCGCGATCAGCGCGACATAGGCGGTCAGCGCGCCCGGCAGCGTCAGGATCGGTTCGCTTCGCGGCGATGGATCGGAAGGCGTGTGGTCGGACGGCGGTTGCAAGCGATTGACCCGGTCGGTCGCGGCGGCGCGGCGACGCGCTCGGAATAAGCGGCTTGGTGCGCGGGCGCAAGCCGATGCAGCGAGACCGACGACCAAAACGCAAAAGGCAAATACGAGAGGCAAAATACAAAAGGGACGGGTTCTGAGAAACCCGCCCCTTAGTCCCGGTTCATTCCGCGCGGCGAACCCCACCCCTCCCCGCGCGCTGACCGATGTTGTGTTCGACGCCTCTGTGCATGCGGCGCATTCGCTGTTGGAGACCAGCAAGGCACCGCGGATGGCGGCACCATAGCCGTTTTCCACCGCTTGCCAAGAACATGCTTAATTTAACGTTAACGCAGCAAACCCCTCTGCCGCAGTGGGAAACTCCACTTCCGGCATGGACGCTGCACCGTCCGTCTTGCACAACACAACAGGGGCACGCGACGCTCGGGACCGGGACAGAAGTGTCCCGCGGGTGACGCGTCAGGACAGGTTTGACGCATGAAGCATCCATCGAGCCGCGCTTTCTTCGCCTATTGGGATAGCCAGCGCGGCGACGCCCGCGCGCCCCATCGCAGCGCGCTCGAACCCGGCCCCGTGCGGGAATTGCTCGGCGACATCTTCGTTTTGTCCTATGCGCCGGAAGCCGGCTTCCCGGTGCGCGTTGCCGGGACGCGGGTTTGCGCGCTGCTCGGCGGCGACCGCAAAGGCGACAGCTTCACCGAATTGTTTTCGCTGGCCACCCGCGCCGATATTTCTCAGATTCTCGGCAACGTCGCCGACGAACTGCTGGTCGCCGTCGCCGGGGTCTCCGGCTTCACCAAAGACGGCCATAAGATCTCGCTCGAACTGCTGCTGCTGCCGTTCAGGACGCGCGCGCATTCGCCGCTCAGCCTAACGGGACTGCTGGTGCCGCTGCTGCCCGGCCACAGCACGGTCGGCGAATTGACGCTGGGCTCGTTCCGCTATCTGGCGCATCCGCCGCAACGCTTCCGACCTCGTGCGCTCAAGAAACTGGCGATGGCGCGCGGCCTGATGGTCTACGAAGGCCTGCGCTAACGACCCGTTAACCCTGCCCGCCTTAAGGTTCCGGCTAACCGACACGGGGTAGCCGGCAGATCAGATGGCGTTGGCACAGTTCAAAGCTCTACTTCCCGTTGCCGAGGAACGGCGGCGCTTTCAGCGTGTGAAAGTCCATTTGCTGGGCCGCTACATGCTGCCGGATCGCCGCGAGTTTCCCTGCCAGGTCGTCAACATGTCGCCGGGTGGACTGGCGTTGCTGGGGCCAGGCATCGGCAATGTCGGCGATCGCGTCATCGCCTATCTCGATCACGTCGGTCGCGTAGAAGGCAAGATCGCGCGCATCATCGACAACGGCTTCGCGATGACGGTCGGTGCCACCGCCCGCAAGCGCGACAAGCTTGCGGCGCAGCTCACCTGGCTCGCCAACCGCGACATTCTCAATTTGCCGGAAGACCGCCGCCACGATCGTATCGTGCCGCGCAATCCGATCGCGCTGCTGACCATGGAAGACGGCCGCCAGATGACCTGCCGCATCATCGACATGTCGATGTCGGGCGCGGCGATCTCGGCCGAGACGCGGCCGCCGCTGCGGTCGCTCGTCACGATCGGCCGCGTGCAGGCGCGCGTGGTGCGAAACCTCGAAGACGGTTTCGCTTTGGAGTTCGTCCACGCCCAGCCGGCCGAGACCTTGGAAGACAGCATTACCGCGCGGTAAAGCCGCAAGCTTACCAAGTCGCGAAGTTTCAATCTCTCGAAGGCGGTATCCGTGATGCGGATGCCGCCTTTTCGCGTTTTGCGGCCGCATTTGCCCGGTTAATCCGCACGCCGCCAGAGACAGCTTTGCGCTGCGCGACAGCACCGAATTTCCTAATGCTTCAAATTTGAATCAATTTCGAACAGATAAAATTTGAATCGAATTTAGCGCAAGTATAGTCGTAATTCGCCGGCGTTTTTTACTTGCATTCGTCTCAATTGTACTTGCGCAAATTGTGCGCGCGGCAAAACCTCTGTGCGAATTGTGGTCCCAACAAGAAACGGGGGCCACAATGTTGGTTATCAGGGGACTGGGGTTCGGTATCGCAGCGGCTGCGATGCTGATCGGAATTGCAACGTCTGCGAATGCCGCAAGCGACACGATGTATGCGAGCCTCGGCGACACGACCCGTGCGCCGATCGGTTGGATCGAGTTCTGCAACGACAATCCCGGCGAATGCCGCGGCGGCGCCACGCAGGCCCGCGATATCGTGATGACGCAGGCTGCGTGGAAGGACCTCGTGCGCGTCAATCATTGGGTCAACGAGACCGTCAAGCCGCTCACCGATGCCGATCATTGGGGCATCGTCGAAAAATGGTCGCTGCCGACCGACGGCTACGGCGACTGCGAAGATTACGTTCTGCTGAAGCGCAAGATGCTGATCGATGCCGGCTGGCCGCGTGAAGCGCTGCTGATCACCGTGGTGCGCGACAAGAAGGGCGAAGGCCATGCCGTGCTGACGGTGAAATCCGACAAGGGCGAGTTCGTTCTCGACAATCAGAACGAGAACGTCCTCGCCTGGACCGAGACCGGCTACCGCTTCGTCAAGCGCCAGTCGCAGAGCGATCCGAACGTCTGGGTCTCGGTCGGCGACGGCCGGCCGGCGATCGCCACCGCCAGCGCCAGATCGCGCTGATCCAGATCACGCTCACCAACAGAACACAGGAATCGCGAGCCGGTCGTACCCCACCCCTCCCCGTCCCAGACCGGACCGCGCGCGGCCAGCCTTCCCCCAAGGCTGGCCGCATCTTTTTTCGGATCGAAATTACCGTTGACTGGATTTGATCCGGCTATGCATGCGCCGTTCGATCCGCTGGACCAGCGCGCCGCGAAGCCGGCCCATCCGCTCCGAACGCTCCAGTGCGCAAAACATCAAGACGAGCGACGTCGCCAAAGCCGCGACGATGACAAGGAACACGAACGTCATTTGAGGCACGCTGGCGTCTGCGAAGACCATGGCTGCGCTCCATCGGGTACGATCGTATGTTGCGTTGCAACATTCGCGCCAGACCGTCTGGCCGCGCTGGTCGAAAACCGAAATGGCAACGGCATGCCACGCCGCCCGTTCCTGCCGGAACTATTGGGTTGATCGAGCTTTGATCGGACACACCAGCGGAGCCACGGAATGCGCAAGTTGATCGCGTTCGACGACGACACGGCCGACAAATTAAAGCAGCTCGGTCGCGATCGGATGGCGACGCTGCAGGATCTTGCCGACGAGGCGTTCGCGGATCTGCTCAAAAAGCATGGCGTCCCGATCGACCTGAAAGACGCACTCCGCAAAAGCTCGCGCGCCGCGCCCAAAAGCAAACCGAAAGGACAATCGACATGAGCACGACGGCATTCACCGAAGGCCAACGCGCCGCCACCAAGGACATTCCCGCCGATGCCAACCCTTATGAGGCAGGATCGTCGGAGCACGAACAATGGGCCGAGGGCCACGAGGCTATCGCCAGTGCCGAGGAAGCGAGCCAGTCGGAAGGGACGTAGTTCGCCCACTCCGCTCATACCCGCGCAAGCGGGTATCCAGCGAAACCATTGCTCGGTTCAAAAAGCATGCTTGTTAATTTTGAACTGGGTCCCCGCTTGCGCGAGGACGAACGGATGAGGCGGCAAACGATCTCTCACCCGATCTTCTTCATGCCCTTCGCAAATCGCGGTCCGTTGGCCGCGTAGAATTTCGCGGCGCTCCCCATCGCCGTCACCTGCTCGGGCGTCAGCGTGCGGACGACGCGGGCGGGTGCGCCGAGGATGAGCGAATTCTCCGGAAATTCCTTGCCTTCGGTGACGATCGCGCCGGCACCGACGACGCTGCCTTTACCGATCACCGCCCCGTTCATCACGATCGATCCCATGCCGATCAACGCGCCGTCGCCGATCGTACAGCCGTGCAGGATGACATTGTGTCCGACGGTGCAGTTGTCGCCGATGGTCAGCGGAAAACCCTTGTCGGTATGGCAGGTGCAATTGTCCTGCACGTTTGAATTCTCGCCGATCTCGATCAGCTCGTTGTCGCCGCGCAGCACAGCGCCGAACCAGACGCTCGCACCGGGCTTAAGGCGGATGTTGCCGATCACGGTGGCGGTGTCTGCGATGAAGTATCGGCCGTCGCCGGGCAATTCGGGCGCGCGCCCGTCCAGTTCGTAGATCGCCATCGTGGTCTCCCCGTTAGGAGACCGTTCTGCCACGAAACGCCGTTGTCAGGCCAGCACGCCGACTGCGCGCAGCGTCATCAGGACGAAGGTCCCGGACATCATGCTCCAGACGCCTGCGAGCACCGTCGCCATCATCACGAACTCGGTGCGGCGGCTTTGCACGCGCTGCGCCGTCAGCGTGTTGCGCATGATGATGAAGGGCGCAGCGAAAATCAGAAGCGGCAAGGCGGCCAACGCTTTCGATGCAGCGCCTTGCTGCAACAGCGCGATGCCGGCTGGGCGCTGCGCCAAAGCTTGATAACCGCTCGCCAATGCGCCCGCGAGCGCGAAACCCAGCAGCAACGACATCAAAGAATTGAGGGCTTCAGGCGACATCGGCGGGCACTCGGTTGCGACAACGACCGACCAGACATCGCAGAACGACGCGGCGTGCGCCACGACATGTTTAACAAAGGGTTAACGCAGGCCGCCCGCGCCGCCACGATATTTTCGTCCAGGGCCGCATTGTCCGCCGGGGCGCATGGCATATTCGCGTTTGATTCGCGCAAGCCTGGACGATGACATCGCAATGACAATGCTGACAGCCCGCTCGGTGCGGCGCGGATGGCGCCGCACCCGCCGGCGCGGATATCTGATCCCGATTTTGGTCGCTTGCGTGATCGCGGCCGGCGCGCTGTGGACTGTCGGTTATCTGTTGTGGCCGACCTGGACGCAGACGGCAGCGAGCGATCCCAGCCGCATCCCTGTGAGCGTCGGCGCGACGGTGTTCAACGTGCCGCCGGCCGCCATTCGCATCAAGGTGCAGAAGCATTCGGGACCGCAAGAGCGCGTCGACCTCGCCTTCGACTATCCGTCGTTGACGCCGCCGGATGTGCCGCGCCATGTTAGCGCGTCAACGTTCGACATCGGTGCGCAGACGATCGAGCGCATTTTCGTGACGGTCGTTGCGCACAACAATGCGTTGTCGCCGGATCAACGCATCCGCACGATCTATCCGCGCTATCTGGAAGCCAACGTTGGGGCTGCGCCCGATGGTTTGACGACGCGGGTGTTTCGCGATGCGTCGCCCTATGCGGGCGACGATCTGGTTGTCGGGAATGCGCCGCCGCTGGTCGCACGCTGCACGCGCGAAACCGACACGCCCGGCATGTGCCTCAGCGAACGCCGCGTCGATGGCGCCGATCTGACGTTTCGATTTCCGCGGCAATGGCTGTCGGATTGGCGCGCTGTCGTGGCGGCGATGGATCGCCTGACGATGCAGATGCGCAATTCCCGCAGTTGAGGCTTTACCAGCGAAATTTGTGTGTATAAATACGCATGATCTCTCGTGCGATCATTGCTGCGCTGAAGGCAGATGGCTGGTTTGAGGTCGGACAAAGCGGAAGCCATGTTCAGTTCAAGCATCCGACCAAAACAGGCCGTGTAACCGTCGTGCATCCGAGAAAAGACTGTCCCATAGGCACGCTTCGCAGCATCGAAAAGCAGGCCAAGCTCACGCTGAGGTAAGCCATGCGTTCCTACATCGCCTTGATCCACAAAGACGCCGATTCCGATTACGGCGTATCGTTTCCAGACTTACCAGGCTGCATCACGGCAGGTAGCACGCTCGACGAAGCGCGCATCATGGCCATCGAGGCTTTGTCGTTTCATCTCGAAGGAATGACGAAAGACGGTGAAGCTATTCCCGAACCGTCAAATCTGGAAAGCGTGATGGCCGATGCGGTTAATCGCGACGGTGTGGCGATCCTGATCGAAGCGCCAGCGTCATCCGTGCGCGCCGTACGCGTCAACATCACCCTGCCCGCCGATCTGCTCGACCAGATCGACGCTGTTGCGGAGCGCGACGGTTTTACGCGCTCGGGATTTTTGGCTCAGGCCGCACGCAAGCTCGTGACCAACTGACCATCTAAGATGGGGCCTGCGTTTACGCCTCGTCGTCGACCAGGTCTTCTTCCAAAATCGCCATCTGAAACTGGAACGAGCGATCGTCGTCTTCGTCATCGACGAACAGCACGCCGATGAATTCCTCGCCGATATAGACCTCGGCCGAGTCGTCCTTCTTCGGACGCGGCACGACGCGCAGTTTCTGGTTTCCGAAAACCTTTTTGAGATAAGCGTCGAGTTTTCTGACTTCCTGAACGTTCACAGGGCGTCTCCAATTTCAGATGCGATGGGGTGAATTCGCAACGACTGTAATGCGTCATTGTCGGCGCGGCTACCCACCGCGGCAACAATCTGCATCGTGCGATCAGCCTGTCAGCCGTTGCCGTTGATCATATGGTCCATGGTGCGCGACGGCTCCGAGCAGCCGGCCGTGCCGACCACGCGCGCCGGCACGCCAGCCACCGTCGTGTTGTGCGGAACAGGCTTCAACACGACCGAGCCCGAGGCGATGCGTGCGCAATGTCCGACTTCGATGTTACCGAGAATTTTCGCGCCCGCACCGATGAGAACGCCGTGACGGATTTTCGGATGGCGATCTTCGTTTTCCTTGCCGGTGCCGCCGAGCGTCACGCCGTGCAGGATCGAGACGTCGTCTTCGATGACAGCCGTTTCGCCCACGACAAATCCTGTTGCGTGATCCAGAAAAATGCCGCGGCCGAATTTGGCGTTCGGATTGATGTCGGTTTGAAAGACAGCCGACGCTCTGCTTTGTAAGTAGTACGCGAAATCCTTGCGGCCTTTTTTGTACAGCCAGTGCGCAAGGCGATGGGTCTGGATCGCGTGGAAGCCCTTGAAGTAAAGAAGCGGATCGATGAAGCGCGAGGTCGCGGGATCGCGGTCGTAGACGGCGACAAGATCGGCGCGAAACGCGTGACCGAGATCGGGCTCGTCGCGCAGCGCGTCCTCGAAGGCTTGCCGGATCAGATCGCCCGACAGCGCCGAATGATCGAGCCGCTCGGCGACGCGGTGAATGATCGAATCGTCGAGCCGCGTGTGATTGAGCACCGTGGTGTAGATGAATGTCGCCAATTCCGGCTCGCGACGCGCAATGTCTTCGGCCTCGCCGCGAATACGATCCCAAATCGGATCGAGCGTGGAGACGACAGCGCCGTGCGGATTGATCTGTGACATCGCCATGACGATCTCAATTCCCGTTAATGAATGGCGGGCGGTATAGCACGCCGCAATGACGTCTGTCCCGGCACGCCGCCGAAGGGTAAACAGGCCGTCGCCAAGACGTGGTCAGGTTTTTGGCTAAAACAAGATGCGCCCTTTCAAGGGTCAGCTTTGCTTGGCCAGAAATTCCAACACGCCTTCCTTGTAGACGCGATCGCCGACAGCCCGCATGTGGTCCCGGTTCGGGATATCGAGCACGTGCGATCCCGGCACGATCGCCTGCAAGGCTTTGGCGGAGCCTGCGATTTCGTCGGTGGTGCCGACTGCGATCAGCATCGGCACGGTAATGCTGGCGGCGTCGGCCTCGGACATCAGCCGGCGCGAACCACGCAGGCAGGCGGCTAGCGCACGACGGTCCGAACGGGTCTGGTCGGCGAAGGCCCGGAAGGTCCGCCCGACCGGATCGGTCACGTCGTCCAAGGTAGGCGCTTCGAGCGCCTTGGCGACGTTCTCGCCGGGTCCGCCGCCTTTGACGAGGCCGATGCCGAGGCCGCCCAAAATTGCACAACGCAGACGCTCCGGATGCGACTGCGCGATGAAAGCCGTGATGCGCGAGCCCATCGAGTAACCCATCATGTCGGCGCGATCGATCTTGAGATGATCCATCAGCGCGCGAACGTCGGCCGCCATCGTGCCGATGTGATAATCTTCCGCGTCGTAGAGTTTCTGCGACTCGCCATGTCCGCGATTGTCGATCGCGATCACGCGGCGGCCGTGCTTCTTTAGTTCGGACACCCAGGTCGGATAGACCCAGTTCACGGCCTTGCTCGATGCGAAGCCGTGCACGAGCACGATCGGATCGCCCTCGCCTTCGTCCAGATATGCAAGCTCAACGTCGCCGTTGTGGAAACTCGGCATTCACCCGTCCAGTGTGTGGCGTTTTTTGAAGGCGGCGGTTTACACCGAACCGGCGGTCGCGACCAGACCGGCCGCCGAACCGTGATTCGCGGCGGTCTCCGCGGCCGCGAGCGCGCGGCGGGCGCGTTTGGCTTTGCCACGATACAGCCATGATTGGGTTGCGCGTTCCGTGGCCGATTTGATCGTCGTCAAAAACCCGATCAGCAGCATCAGCGCGCCGAACACCCACCATGCCAAATTGAACGCGCCGGCCGCCAACAACAGCGCACCGCGCCCTAAAAGCTTAAAGAATCCACGCGTTTGGCTGCCTTTGGATTCCGCCAACCGCGCCGCGCGGGCGACATCCTTCGGCCCTTGCGAGATGCGCAGCGTATCCAGCGCGCCTTTCGTGCCGGCGGTTTCTCCTACGCGGCCGACGTCTTTCGCTAACCGCAACAAACCGCTGGCTTTTTCGGTTTTAAATGCCGCTTTGATTCCGGCGATGCTCGCGCCGGGACGCGCCAAAGACGCCGTGGAAACAGCGTTTTGCAACACCGGCGCGTCGATCATGCCTCGCGCCGAGCGCCCGGCCCAGGACGCGAGGCCTTCACCGAGCCGCCCGACTTTTCGCGCGTCTTTCACAAGCGTCAGGCCCGCACGCAACGGTGCCGCGCCGCCGAAGCTGGCATAAGTCGCGGCAGTGATTGCGATTCCCGCCGCGGCGAGTCCGAGAACCACCGTGTCGGCCTCCTCGCCCATCGCCAAGCGTTTGCCTTCACGAATGGCGTCGCGGATATCGCCGAACACAAACAGATCACCCGCCAACGTGCCGGACAGGCTTGCGCCATCATCCGCCTCGCCGGTGACGAGGCCCGTCGCGAACCGTTTTGCAATCTCGCTCGCGGAGCCATCCTCTGCGATCGCAACGGCGACACGGGCGGTCAATTCATCGGGGATCGCGATTTTTTTATCGGCTGCGATGGCGAGTAAGCTCGCCGCCAAATCAGGATCCTTATCCGTCAGCGCGTTTTCGATGTTGCGCTGGAGCACCATGCGATCGTCTCGCAATGTCACCGCAAATTGCGCATCGGCGAGCGCCGCCGGATCGTCCTGCGCGGCTAGAATTGCGCCGGCGTCATGCGCATACGGCCACATCGCAAAGCCAACGCTCGCACAGATCGCAGCCGTTGCGAGCGCTGTCTCGATAGGCCGCCGCATGATCATCGTATCCACGCCATCCATATCAAGTGGTGCGCCGCAGCGTTGCTGCAACGGCGTCTTCGTCGAAAGCCGCATAAACGAAAGAAGGGCTTTCAACGACGCTTCGGATTGTGTCGAATTTGAATGGCCGTTGCGAGACTGATCTCACTAGGAATTGGACGCAACGCCATTTATGGTGCGACGCAATCAAGCTGCGGTCACGCGTCGGCCGCTGTCGTTCCGGGGATGTTTCATGGCCGATCACGTCGTTCCGCACTTCCATAATGACGCCGGCGTTTCGATCATCGAAATCGGCTCGCATGAATTCATGTGCGTTGGCGCCAACCCGCCGTTCGACCACCCGCATGTTTTTCTCGACCTCGGCGACGACCACGAGATCATCTGCCCATATTGTTCGACGCTTTATCGTTACAGCGCCGATCTCGGCCCCGGCGAAGCGAAGCCGCCGGAATGCGTCGTAAAGGACAAAGCCGCCTGACCCGAACGTGACGACCGCCCGCACCATCGTCATCGCGGGTGCCGGAATCGGCGGGCTGACGGCGGCGCTCACGCTTGCCGGTCAAGGCTACCACGTCGTCGTACTCGAAAAGGCCGAGCGGCTCGCGGACATCGGCGCGGGCATTCAGATATCGCCCAACGCAGCTCGTATCCTGATCGCGTTGGGATTGAAGGACGCGATCGCAGCGCGAGCGACGTCCCCCGATGCTGTGCGCCTTATGAGCGCGCGAGCGGGCGGCGAAATCGCGCGCCTGCCGTTCAGAGATAATACATCGGGTCGCGCCGGCGCGCCCTACTGGGTCATCCATCGCGCCGACCTGCAAGCGGTGTTGCTCGACGCCGTCCGCGCACACGCCGATATCGATTTGAGGCTGGGCCATCCGTTCGAGAGTGCGGCAGCGCATGCAAACGGCGTCAGTGTCGATGCCGGTCACGGCCACAACCGCGAATCGATTTCAGCATTGGCGCTTATCGGCGCGGATGGGGTCTGGTCGGGTGTCCGGCAACACATTTTTCCGGAGGCCAAACCAAACTTCTCGGGCTTGACCGCCTGGCGCGGCATGATCGATGCTCGCGTTTCATTTGAGAATTGCGTTCAGGTCTGGATGGGACCGAATGCTCATTTGGTCATGTATCCGATCTCCGGCGGCCGTCAGATCAATGTGGTCGCGATCGTGCGGGGCGACTGGAAAGAGCAAGGCTGGAGCGCACCGGGCCATCCGGCAGAGATCCGCTCACGATTTGCCGCAGGATGGCCTGCCCCTGTGCAAAGGACCATCGACGCAGTCGATCAATTCACGCGCTACGCGCTGTTTACGATGCCCGACGGCGGCATCTGGAACGCCGGTCCAGTTACGCTACTCGGCGATGCGTCGCATGCGATGCTGCCGTTCGCCGCGCAGGGCGCGGGCATGGCGATCGAGGATGCGGCCGTGCTCGCCAAATGCGTCGGCAGGTTTGGCGCATCAACGACGCCTGCGTCGATCGTCGAAGCGTTGGCCGCGTTCGGACATCAGCGCCGCACTCGCATCACGCGCGTGCATCGCACGGCGCGGCAATCCGGGAAGATTTATCATCTGCGCGGACCGATGGCGCTGGCGCGAGATCTGACGATCGGCTTGCTCGGTGGCAAAAGATTACTGGAACGTCAGAACTGGATCTACGACTGGAGCGTCTGATTGCTTGCGTTTACCGTTTTGCCCGAGTCCCAGCCGGCGGTGATGGCGGGCTGATAGGCGTCGCCGCCGCGGCTTGCGTGGCGACGCATTTGTTTCGCTGCCACATTTCCTCGACCGATTTCGCCTGTGCCCGGGTCGAGATATAATCGTTGCGATAGACCATCTCGCCGATGACGGTACCGCCTGCCCCGGTTTCGGCTTTCAGTATCAACCCCTGCAGTTCAGCCGTACGGGTCGTCAGCGATTTGCGCGCACCCTCCAACTGGTTGCAGTCATACTGATCGTATTTTGCGGGATCCATGAAGGCGCCGGACGCGAAGCTATCGCCGACATTGGCGCAACCGCTCAGCGCAAC
>JANMAN010000362.1:0-5351 GCA_031359885.1 Tardiphaga sp.
GGCGAGCCAGGCCAACGCGCGATGGACATGCTCACGCTCGATCGGCCAAATCTGGATTGGGTTGCGCTCGCCAAGGGCATGGGTGTCGAAGGCGTGTCTGTGGCCAATGTCGACGACTTCAACAAAGCCTTGGCCGACGCGATCAAGACAAAGGGTCCGCGGGTCATCGAAGTGGTGATGTGACTACTCGGCGCTGCCCTTGCGATAGAGCGCCGCGAGCGATTTCAACGCGCGGTGTAAGGCAACACGGACCGCGCCCTCTGACATGTTGAAGCGTTCGGCGGCCTGCCGGACGCTGGCTCCTTCAAGCGAGATTGCAGTCACGATGCCGCGCTGATTGTCCTTCAAGCGCGCCATCAATTGACCGAGCAGCTTTACGTCGGGATCGGGAGTGGTTTCCGGCGTCGCCAGCGTGTCGATGACATCGTCGATCGGCACGTCGATCCGCCGCCCGCGTCGGCGAAAACCGTCGATGACCTTGTTGCGCACGATCGCTGCGAGCCACGGCCCGATCGGTCGGGCCGGATCCCATGTGCCGCGCTTGAGGTGCACTGCGAGCAGGACATCCTGAACGATGTCTTCGGCATCAGAGCGAGACGCGCCCAATGTCGTGCATCTGCGGATCGCGACGCTGCGCAGATAGGGCGTGATCGCTGCGAGGAAATGGCGATACGCTTCTGCGTCGCCGCCGATACCGGCCTGCAACCAGGCCGCCCATTGCTGCTCTCGCGCTTGTGAATCCACCCCATCACCACTTTGTCGCCCGTTCGACAGGCAACACATGTTGCCGGCATTTGGCAAGCGGCGGCGGGATCGACTGTTCGATCCGGACATTCGGTTGTAACATTTGCCATCGTCGAGCGAATATAAAGTGTTGCGTCCGTTCGCATTCGGAGCCCGCCATGAAAACCAGCCATTTGATCGACGCTCTGGCCAACGACGTGACAATTGGCTGGACACTGACGCGGGCTTTAAAAATCGCCTTGATCGTCGGGAATATAACAGCCGCTGCGATCTTTTTCCTGTGGATCGGGTTTCGCCCGGACATTATGGCTGCGGCGGAAACGACTCGGTTCCTGCTGAAATTCGCGATCACGATCCCGATCGCCACGGCCGCGACCGCTGCTTTGCTGCGCGTCAGCAGGCCGGGGACAAATCTCGGCTCGTGGGGCTGGGCGCTGGCGATTTCGCCCGTGATCTTGATGGTCGCTGTCGTCATTGAGTTGATGGTGGTGCCGGAGCGGCTTTGGGTCATGACGTTGATCGGTAACAATGCGCGGCATTGCATGACGATGATCCCGCTACTGGCACTCGGGCCGTTGGCTTGCCTGCTCGTTGCGTTGCGCGAAGGCGCGCCGACGCGGCAGGGTCTCGCCGGCGCAATCGCAGGGCTTGCCGCTAGCGGCATCGCCGCAACGTTCTATGCAACCAACTGCACCGACGACAGCCCGTTATATGTCGCGACTTGGTATCCGCTCGCAACCGGCATCGTCGTGCTCGCGGGCTATCTCGGCGGACGAACGTTTTTGCGCTGGTAGCTCGCGGAGCGAACCGATGTGACGTAGCATTTCGTCCGCAACGTCAACAGGCCCGTCCGATGATCGGACGGGCCTGTTGCAGTTTGGGAGGAGGCGTGCGGTCGGATCGCGACTTACTTCTTCATGCCATCCTTGGCCATTCCGTCCTTCGCCATGGTGTCTTTTTTCATCATGCCGTCTTTCGCCATGCCGTCGTCCTTCTTCATTCCGTCCTTGGACATTGTGTCTTTCGCCATGCCGTCCTTGGCCATTCCATCCTTAGCCATGCCGTCCTTCGCCATCTGCGCGACCGCAGCGGGAGCAACGGCAAAGCTCAGCGCGACGATCGCGGCCGACAGCGAGAGCGTGGTGCGAGAAATCGTTTTCATGGTGTCATCCCTTTTAAATCGGTTGGACGATCGGTGTCGTCTTATCCGCTACGCGGTCACGCGGCCCGGCGTTACACCGCACGTAAAAAATCATTCCATCAGAAACATATGCTGCTTCACGGAGACGTGACGCTGGGCCTGTAACGCTATGTCGCCGATGACGAAGGGATGGAAGCGATCCGCTCTCATCGTCTCTCGTTCGGTGATCCAATGCTCAGCCTTGTGCTTGCTCTGCTAGCCGGTGTCGTGACGATTGCAGCACCGTGCACACTGCCGGTGTTGCCGATCTTGCTCGGCGCGTCGATGGGACGAGCCGGCTCGTCACGACCATTTTTCATCGCGCTCGGATTCGTTCTGTCGTTCACCTTCGTGGCCCTTGCACTGGGCGCGATCACGAAAGCGCTCGACGTCGATCCTAACGTGTTGCGTGACGGCGCGGCGATCCTGCTTGTCGTGTTCGGATTGCTGATGATCTGGCCGCAGCCGTTCGCCCGACTAACGGTCTGGATGCGCGGCGTGTTGCCGTCTTTGCCATTACCGGCGATCGGTCCGTCCGATCGCAGCGGAAACATCGGCGGCCTCGTCGTCGGTGCCGCGCTCGGCATCGTATGGACGCCCTGTGCCGGGCCGGTGCTAGGCGCGATCCTCACGGTCATCGCAATCTCCGACGACATGTCATGGGCGGCGCTGCAATTGCTGGCCTATGCGATCGGCGCTGCAATTCCGATGCTTGCGATCGCCTATGGCGGGCAGGCGCTGACCTCGCGCACCCGCAGTTTCGCGCGCCATGCGCCGCGTTTGCAGCAAGGCTTCGGTGTCGTTGTGATCGGCTTCGCGATCATCACCTACCTGCAATACGACACCATCGTCGTCGCGTGGCTCACCCGGTTCTATCCGGAGGGATTTCTCACGCTGTGACATGCTCTCTCACCCCAAGGAGAATATTGCCATGACTGTCTACAAGACCACCGCGCGATTGATCGCACTTGCATCGGCCTTGTTCGCGAGTATCGCCACAACCTCGGTATTCGCGGGCGACACCGCGAGCGCATCGTTGCGACTAGCGGAAGCTAGCGGCACCGCACCGGAATTCACGGGCCTGAAAACCTGGTTCAATTCCGCACCGCTGCGGATGTCCCAGTTGCGCGGCAAGGTCGTGCTGGTAAATTTCTGGACCTATGGCTGCGTCAATTGCGTGCGGACCTTGCCGTCCGTCGTTCGCTTGCAAGAGAAATACGGCGACAAGGGTCTCGTTGTTATCGGCATCCATACGCCAGAATTTCCGTTCGAAAGATCGACTGGCAATGTGCAGGCGGCCATGAAGCGCCACGGGATCAATTATGCGGTCGCACAAGACAATGATTCCCTGACCTGGAATGCCTACGGCAACCGCTTCTGGCCGGCGCAATACATCATCGATCAGCGCGGCAAGATCGTATTTCGGCACGACGGTGAAGGACAGCATGAGCAGATCGACCGTACGATCCAGCAACTGCTCAGCAAAAGCAGCTAAAGGTAACTGGCGCTACGCTCGCGTTCCGACTGAGCCTGTTAAAAACTCGACGTCTCGAGTTGGCGGGTCGGAGTGACGTGCCAATGTGAAGCCGTTGCTACGATCGTTTGGATGTCTGACGATTGTGCCTTTAAAATTTAAAATAGTTCGCGCGCGCGGGCGGGCGGGCGGGCGGATAGAATCAGTGGGTCGCCAGCCCGGCGGTCTCGCATCGTGCAAAGTACATTTCGACCGACCCACCGAAGCGGTGTCGCGCGCTTCGATCGAAACGATGTTCGACGGCGTCGAACAGGACCAGAATGCCGTTCCGCTTTTCCGAAAGTTACGAACAGCACGGTAATGTCGCGGGTACGGCTGCGACGGTCTTGGCGAGCTTGCGCTTGACCCAAGACCGGAGAGCCTAACGTCGATTGAGGTCGACTGGTTTGGACGCTTGGCTTTATTGGCAAGTCCGGCGGTAGCGTCGGCAGTTGCCTTCGCCACGCTCGCCATATTCGCAAGCTGCTCGAAGTTCCCGGCACAACCGATCACCGCCGCGTCGGTCACCACGGTCTTCATAGCCGCGCTGGTACCCGCGATCTTCGTAGACGCGTCGTTCTTCATAGACACGCGGACGGCCGTCCGGATAGACACGGACGCCTCCGGGGCCGACTTCGAAGCTCTGTGCGAACGCCGCAACGGGCCCGAGGAGGGCGCTCAAAGCGACAAGGCAAACCGTCAAAACGCGCATGTCAAATCTCCCTTAAAATAATCTATTGGGTTCCTCGCCTTGCGGCGAATCTGTCGAGCATTCAAGCGTTACTACGGAACCGGGCTTGTAATCTACGCTTGTCGAGGGCGGTGTCCCACCAACTTCGATGTGCTAATACCAAAACGCGGCGGGACACTAGGTTAGTTAGCAAGGCACCCGATGCAGATGACGATTTGCAGCCATGATTTGCAGCGCGGAGGATGATTATGTCAAACACCAACGAATTGCTCGGTCGCGCCGTCTTCGATCTATGGGCCCGTCTTCCGCGAGACGTCCAGGAATTGCTTTTTGCGGCCGCCGTCGTGCATGAGCCGACAGCAGCCGAGCGGTTAGCCATCGAATTACACGATCGACATCCCAGAACCGCCCATCCGCCCGCACCGGTCAAAACAGCCTAAAACCTGAAGCGAAGACGCACCGGCTGGTACGGGAACCTTCCTCGTCCGGCTTGGCACGACAAGGCGTTGGGAATGTCACTTACTTTTCGCAAGAGCCATCCACACATCGACGATGCCTATCAGGTCATCCATGAGGGCATCGCGGTCGGCTCGATTACAAAGCGAGGCGATGAATGGGCCTGGGAGATCTATTTGTTCGGACGAGTGGTGCCGGGCAACTCGGGCAGGTCTTCTTCGGGCAATCAAGCCACGGCCGATTTCCGTGCGGCATGGGACCGAAGCGTGACCCCGGCTGATCTCGATTGGATTCGACAACGTACGTGAACGCGTAGTTAAACAGAAGCCTTAGTGTCCTTGAGGAACCAGACAATTGTCAGACGCTGCTGCCGCTACGGGCTCTGCCCGACTTGCAGATTTCATCCGTGCGAACCTCGATCCTATCGTCGAAGAGTGGGTGAGATTTGCGCAGACACGTACGCCTGCCAGCCACAGCATGACGCACTTGGCCCTGCAAGATCACATCGTCGAACTCCTCACCTTCATTGCCGGCGATCTGGAGTCCGCTCAGACCCAAAACGAGCAAGTCAAAAAGTCCCAAGGTTTAAGCGGTGAGGAAAGCGAATTTACTCGCAGTGCGGCCGAAATACACGCCGCGCTGCGACTGTCGGATGGTTTCGATATCGAGCAGATGGTTTCCGAATATCGAGCTCTGCGCGCAAGCGTACTTAAACAATGGACCAGCGCCAATCCGGCGCTATCGACGACCGATCTGGACGACATGAC
>JANMAN010000385.1:0-3970 GCA_031359885.1 Tardiphaga sp.
TCAACGAAGGCGACGTGGCGCCGGCCTTCACGCTGCCGCGTGATGGCGGCGGCCAGGTTTCGCTGTCGGATTTCAAGGGCAAGAAGCTGGTGATCTTCTTCTATCCACGCGCGGACACGCCAGGCTGCACTATGGAAGCAGTCGATTTCACGAGACTTAGTGCCGACTTCGCCAAGGCCAAAACGGCCGTGATCGGCGTCTCGGCCGACCCGCTCAAGGCGCAAGACAAGTTCCGCGACAAGCACAGATTGTCGATGCCGCTGTTGTCCGACGAGACCCAATCGATGCTGAAAGCCTACGGCGCGTGGGGCGAAAAATCGATGTATGGCAAGAAGTTCGAGGGCGTTCTTCGTACGACGGTTTTGATCGGCAGCGACGGACGAATCGCCCAAATCTGGCGCGGCGTGAAGGTCGACGGCCATGCCGACGCGGTGCTGGCGGCAGCGAAAACGTCGTAGCCGCGCGCCTTAACCAATCGCCACTTTCTCCAAGGGCGTTTCCCGAAAATTAACCATGAGGGGTTCAAATCGGCCGCATGAGTTGAGCCGGGCGGAATCGTAGCCGAACGGCGCGGGAGTGCCGATGTCGTATCCATCCAGTCCGCCGACCGCCCATCCTCAGTATCATGGGCATGACCATGTGCAGTCGCATCCGCGACGCCCTGCACCGAAGCATCCGCCCACGCGGGGGTCCAAAAACGACTACACCATCGCCCATGCCGGCAAACAGGTCCGAATCGGACCGGTCTTGTTTTGGATCGTCGTCGGCACCGTGACCGCGCTTGGCGCATGGTCGGCGGCAACCGGCACCTATTTCGCCTTTCGCGACGACGTGCTGACGCGGCTGATCGCGCGGCAGGCCGAGATGCAATACGCCTACGAAGATCGCATCGCCGAATTGCGCGCCAAGGTCGATCGCACCACCAGCCGCCAGATGCTCGATCAAGAACAGTTCGATCAGAAGCTCGAACAGGTGATGCGCCGTCAGACCACGCTAGAGACCCGCGCCACGGCGTTGAGCGCGATGCCCGACGTGACCGTCACCGGCTCGATCCGCCCCTCCGCGCGCGGTGCTGCCGCCACCGAGATGGGGACGCCGAAGCCGAGCCCGATCAGCGACACCGTCATTTTCGTCGCCCCGCCCGACCGCGAGGCCCGCCTGGAATCGCGTGCACCGATCGTGGCGGCCCCCGCGCCGAACAAATTCGCCAAGGTGCAAGGCGTCGACAACGTCATCGTCCGCTTGCAGACCTCGCTCGATCAGGTCGAGAACCGCCAGCTTGCGGCGTTGGCCGGCGTCGAGGAAACCATCGACGCCAAGATGCGCCGCATGCGCGGCGTCATCTCCGACCTCGGCCTCAACATGGCCCAGCTCGAGGCCGCCACACCGCGCGGAAACGTCGGCGGCCCCTACGTGCCGGTGAAGCTCGGCCCCGACTCCGGCCCGTTCGAGCGTCAGCTCTACCGGATCAACATCAGCCGCGCGCAGGTGGACAAGCTCAACCGCACGCTGGCGCTGGTGCCGTACCGCAAGCCCGTCGTCGGCGAAGTCGAGTTCACCTCGGGCTTCGGCGTGCGCAGCGATCCGTTTCTGGGCCGCCCGGCGATGCACACCGGCCTGGATTTCCGCGCCCCGACCGGCGATCCGATCCGCGCCACCGCCAACGGCCGCGTGGTTTCGGCAGCCTATCAGGGCGGCTACGGCCGCATGGTCGAGATCGACCACGGCAACGGCCTCTCGACGCGCTACGGCCACATGTCGGAAATCAACGTCCGCGCCGGCGACACCGTCAAGATCGGTCAGGTGATCGGCGCGGTCGGCTCGACCGGCCGCTCGACCGGCCCGCATCTGCACTACGAAACCCGCATCGACGGCGAGGCGGTCGATCCGCAGAAGTTCTTGCGCGCCGGCGTGCGCCTCAGCGCGGGTTGAGCGCCGCCGCCCGTTATGATTGATGGCGTCGTGGCCATCACCAGGTACGCGCGTGACACTTCAGCCCATGAGAACCGGCCCCCGCTTTCCCCGCCTCGGCCGGTTCTGCTTTCGCGCGACGCGCCGGCTCGCGACCTGGGCGATGACGCTAGCCGATTTCCACGCCAATGACTCCGCATTGACCGTGCAACGCGTCTCCGCCATCCGCGCCAAGCTCGCGCGCGGCGAGATCGTTTATCTCGCCGGCATCGGCTTGCCCGGCACGCATAATTCCGGCGTCGCTTTGGTCGAGGTGACGCAGGCCCACGGCCCGCGCCTGATCGTCAACAACGAGGAAGAACGTTTCAGCGGCGACAAGCACACCTCGCAATATCCGCGCGCGTCGCTCGATGCCATGCGCGACACGCTGCGGGCGATGGGCCGCGACATCGGCGATATCGATGCGTGGCTGACGACGTGGGACTACCCGGACTTGCTCGGCACGCTGGTCCGCAGCGTCGTCGAAGAATTCCTGGACGGTCTTAAATTGCTGCGCTCGAAAAATGCCGTCAGCTTCGACGCGCGCCGGCTGGAGACGATGACGCGGGCGCCAAAGATTTTGCGCAAGCAGTTCGGCCTGCCGGCGCGCGTGCCGCTGATGATGATGCCGCATCACGACAACCACGCCTGGTTTTCATTCGCGGCATCGCCCTTCCCCGACGACCAACCCGTCGCCATCGCGGTGCTCGACGGCACCGGAGATTCCGGCTCGATCTCGACCTATGTCGTGCAGCGCGGCGCGATGACAAAGCTATATTGCAACGACAGCGTCTTCGACTCGCTTGGCGCGTTCTACAGCGTGATCTCGTCCACCCAAGGCGGCTGGACCTGGCTCTCCAGCGAAGGCCGCTACATGGGTGCGGCGGCTTGGGGCGACGGCGACCGTGCCACCAATCCGTTTTATCGAAAGCTCAAAGACGTGCTGGTGTTAGGCGACGACGGCAGCGTGCAGATCAACCGGGCGATGGCCAACTGGTACTGCGATCCGTTCGACGCGCCCTACAAGCAGCCGCTGATCGACCTGCTCGGCGAACCGCTGAAGCCCGCCGAAATGTGGAATCCCGACGCGGTGCTGCGCGTCGAAGACATCACGCATCGGCCGGATACGCGCGACCGGCTCGACAAGGCCGCCGCGACGCAGATGGTGTTGGAGGACGCGCTGATTCACATCGTCGATCACCTGCTGCGCACGACCGGCGCGCATCGGTTGGTGCTGTCGGGCGGCGTTGCACTCAACGCCATCGCCAACATGCGGCTGATGGAGCATTTCAATCGCGACTGGTTTGCCCGCGTGCAGACGCGCGACGCGACGCTGCATCTGTGGGTGCCGCCCGTGCCCGGCGACGCCGGCGTCACCATCGGCGCGGCATGGCTGTTCGCGCATCTGGCGGGTGCGCCGCGCGGCGCGGCGATGACGCATGCGTTTTATTGCGGCGTGCCCCCTCGGCGCGACGCCATCGCAGCGGCGGTGAACGCGTCTGATATATCCTCGCAGATCGTCGGCGACGTTTCGACCGAGTTCGGGCGCGAGAGCGTCGCCGATCTGATGGCGTTCATGGTTGCGCAAGGCGGCATCATCGCGCTGTATCAAGGCGCGGCGGAAACCGGCCCCCGCGCGCTCGGCCATCGCTCGATCCTCGCCAACCCCTGCGATCCGCAAACCCGCGAGCGCCTCAACGCGCGCGTGAAATACCGCGAGGCGATCCGGCCGCTCGCGCCGATGGCGACGCTCGAAGCCGCGCAAGCCTTCTTCGTGCTCGAAGACGGCGCATCGGATGACGACCATAATGCCTACAATTACATGGTGCTGACCGCACGCGCAAAGCCCGCGGCGCACGACGTCATTCCGGCCGTGATCCATGCCGACGGTACCGGCCGCATCCAGATCGTCCGCGCCGCCGACGATCCGCTGACGCATGCGTACCTGAAGGCGCTCGGCCGCCGCATCGGCGTCGAAGTCTCCGTCAACACCTCGTTCAATGTCGGCGGTCCCATCGCC
>JANMAN010000392.1:0-4089 GCA_031359885.1 Tardiphaga sp.
CATCGCCGGGCTCGGCGGTCAAAGCGTTGTTCTTGCCCTTGCGATTGGTTTCGCCGATCGGGTTGATCGGCGTAAAATAAACGACATCGAATCCCATCGCGGCCACATCCGGCAACCGTGCGATGCAATCCTTGAACGTCCCGTGGACGCCGGGCGTCTTGCCCTGGCTGCGGGGCACCATTTCGTACCACGCGCCATCGCGTGCGCGCGGCCGGTCGATCATCAACGGCAAAAGCGGCGAGCGCGTCAGATCATGGCGCGGCTGGCTTTCGGCCATCGCATCCTTCAATTCGGGCGACAAAAGAGATTCGACCTGTCCGGTCTCCAAAAAACTCTCGCACTCGCGCAGGATCACGGTCGCGGCGTCCTTGCCGCCGGACTGCGCCTTCGTCATCAAGGCTGCGCCTTCTAGAGCGTCGAGCGTCAAATCCTGCGCTGCCTTCTGCTTCAGCTCGAAACCATGCCGCCACGTCGCGAATTCGTCGGTCCAAGCCTCGATGGCATAGACGAAACGTCCGAGACCATCCGGCGTGAAGCTGCCGATCCAGCGGTCGTTGATCTCGAACGTCAGCGGCGCACGCTGCCACTCGCGATCCTGTTCGCGGCGCCACACGACCGCTGCGGCGATGATCTCGTGCCCGTCGCGGTAGATATCCGCCGATATCTCGATCGGTTCGCCGACGATGCGCTTGATCCCGAAACGTCCGCCGTCGACGATCGGAATGATATTCTCGATATGGAAAGCCCCGCCGGTGGTGGCGGCGACTTGAACTTGTGCATTTTTGTTCACGATGATGCCATCAACTGGAGTGACGCTTTTTGCTATTCATATTTGGAACTGCCCTGACCTATACAAAGTTCGCTGCGCCGCGATAGTTCCTGATGGAACCGAGCTTAGCCGAACGCGTTCAAACCGCTATCTCATTCTTGAGATTGATATATTTGCCGTCCGCGTCATTGATGCGACAACCAGCGTGAAATATGGACCTTTATCTCAAAGCGGCGGAACTCGGAATCCAAACGGATTTTTTCGATGGACAAGGCCGGGAGCATCGGACCGATGCGGCGGCTCTCGAAATCATCATGGGGGCGCTGCCGGTGCGCGCGGCACGGCGGTTTTTACCAGGTCCGCTGGTCATGGCGCCGGGGCAGGTGGAATCGATCGAGCTGAACGATGCAGCGACCACGCCGGTGCATTGGAGCATCTCGCAGGGCGATCGTGAGGTCATCAGTGGCACCGCGAGCACTCGGACGATCGAGATCGGCGACACGCTGCCGCTCGGCCTTTACCGCATCAAATTTACCGACGCCAAGCATCTGCGCGAGGATGCGCCGTTGGTGGTTGCGCCGAAAGCCGCCTTTGCCGGCGAATTCGATCGGGTCTGGCTGCTGGCGATCCAGCTTTACAGTCTGACATCCGAGCGCAACTGGGGCATCGGGGATTTCACCGACCTCGAAGAGATGCTGAAACTCGCGGCCGATCTGGGCGCGGCCGGCGTCGGGCTGAATCCGCTGCATGTGCTGTTCGACGACCGACCGCAGGATTGCAGCCCGTATGCGCCGAACAGCCGCTCGTTTCTGAACCCGCTTTATATCGACGTCGGAAAATTGCCGGGCGTCACGCCGCCAGATCATCTGCACGATATCCGAAGCGGCAATCGCGTCGATTATCGCGACGTCGCTGCCGCGAAATGGGCGGCGCTGCGGGAGGCTTTTGCGGCCTATCGCGCCGCACCGGACGCGAAGGCTGCAGCGGACTTTGCGGAATTCCGCGCGGAGCAGGGCATCTTGCTCGACCGCTTCGCCTGTTTCGAGGCGCTTCGTCACGACAATGTCGGGCCATGGTGGGAATGGCCGGACCATTTGGCGCATCCCGACGACGCGGAATGCGCGAAGCTGCGCGCCGGCCGCGAGGCCGACGACATCGCCTTCGTCGAATATGTGCAGTGGATCGCCGACCGGCAGTTGCGTGCCTGCCGCGATCTCGGCGAACAGCTCGGGCTTAGCGTCGGTTTGTATCTCGACGTCGCGGTCGGCGTGCAGGCCGACGGTTTTGACGCCTGGAACGAGCAGATCGCGATCTCCCGCCATCTCGCCGTAGGCGCGCCACCGGATTCGCTCCAGCCTGCGGGCCAGAATTGGGGCCTCGCCGGTTTCAATGCCGCCGGACTCGAAGTTCAGTCGTTCGTGCCGTTCCGCGACATGCTGCGCTCGGCGATGCGCTACGCCGGCGCGATCCGGCTCGATCACGTGCTCGGGTTGCGACGGCTCTATCTCGTGCCGCATGGCTTCGACGCCAAGGATGGCGTCTATGTGCAGATGCCGTTCGAGGCGCTGCTCGCCGTCACGGCGCAGGAAAGCGTCGCCAATCGCTGCGTCGTGATCGGCGAAGACCTCGGCACCGTGCCGGAAGGCTTTCGCGAACAGCTCAACGGCTGGGGCGTCTGGTCGTATCGCGTCATGATGTTCGAGCGCGACTATCACAGCGGCGTCTTTTTCGGCCCCGATTACTATCCGGCCAATGCGCTGGTGACGTTCAATACGCATGACCTCGCGACATATAGCGGCTGGCGCGATTTCCACGATCTCGGCGTCAAGCGAGCGCTCGGCTTCGATCCCGGCGAGACCGACGAGTCGCGTCGCCATGCGTTGGCGATGTTGTCGGACGTATTGCGCCAGAACGGCATCGAGGGCGATGATTTCGATGCCGTCGCGCGGCTCCTTGCGCGCACGAAATCGCGCCTTCTGGTGGTGTCGCTAGAAGATTTGTTGAAGATCGAGGATCAGCCGAACGTTCCCGGCACTGTCAACGAACATCCGAACTGGCGGCAGCGGCTGCCGGTGTCGGTCGCCGACATTCCCTCGCGTATCGACGCCAATGCGTTGCGTGCGGCGATGAGCGAGCGTGGTGGGGCGGCGAGCGTGTGACGTTGCTGTTGTCATTCCGGGGATTGCAAATCGCGCATTCTTTGCGCGAATTTGCGAGAGCCCGGAATCCATAACCCCGACAGGGAGTATGGATTTCGGACCTTTACCACGGCCGGCAAAAAGCCGTCCGCGTCAAATCCCGGAATGACAATCTCTGAATTCCCACCTTGACAAACAAGGCTCCCCGCTTGCCCAGCAAGATCGAAGACTACGCCCTCATCGGTGATTGCGAGACGGCGGCTCTGGTCGGCCGCGACGGCTCGATCGACTGGCTGTGCTGGCCGTGTTTCGATTCCGATGCCTGCTTCACGGCGCTGCTCGGCAGCAAGAACAACGGCCGTTGGCTGCTTGCGCCTGCCGAGCCGATCACGAGCACCACGCGGCGCTACCGGGGCGACTCGCTGATTCTCGATACGACGTTCGAGACCGCTGAGGGCGCAATCACGCTGACCGATTTCATGCCGCCGCGCGGCGACGCATCCGACATCGTCCGCATTGTCCGGTGCACGCGCGGCCGTGTGAAGATGAAGATGGAGCTGATCATCCGCTTCGGCTTCGGCTCGGAAATTCCGTGGGTGAAACGTGGAGAAGGCGGCGTGCTATTGGCGATCCGCGGACCGGACATGACGGTTCTGCGCACGCCTGTGCAAACGCATGGCGAGGATATGACGACGGTGGCCGCGTTCGAGATGACGGACGGCGACAGCATCCCCTTCGTGCTGACCTATGGCCCGTCGCATCTCCCCGTGCCGAAGCCGATCGACGCCAATCACGCCCTCGCTAACACCGAGATGTTCTGGCGGGAATGGGCGAGCCGCTGCACATATGAGGGCAATCACAAGGCCCTTGTAATGCGGTCGCTCATCACGTTGAAGGCGCTGACTTACGGGCCGACCGGCGGCATCGTCGCCGCACCCACGACGTCGCTGCCCGAAAAGCTCGGCGGCTCGCGCAACTGGGACTATCGCTTTTGCTGGCTGCGCGATGCGACCTTCACGCTGCTGTCGCTGATCAATTCCGGCTACACCGAAGAGGCGCTGGCGTGGTATCATTGGCTGCTGCGCGCCGCCGCGGGCGCGCCCGAGAACATGCAGATCATGTACGGCATCGCCGGCCAACGGCGTTTGCTGGAGTGGGAGGCCGACTGGCTCGACGGCTATG
>JANMAN010000536.1:0-3504 GCA_031359885.1 Tardiphaga sp.
ATCGCGATGGCGATGAAGCCGGCGAGCCGCGCGCCCGCATTGATCTTGCCGTTCGGCCGCGACAGCAACAGCTTCAACGTCATTGCGATCGGGATCGATTGGCCGATCGAATAAATGACGATCCGCATCGGCATGTTGTCGTGCCAGAACATGAAATACGCCATGCCGGCGACGCTGAGGCCCGTGATCGCGGCGTGGGCACGCCACGACACCGGCTGGTCGTAAAATCGCTTGATGCCCATCATTGCGAGGCAGCAGGCCGAGATCAGCATGCCGCCGCCGACCAGCAATGGAAGCGGCGTCTCGACGACGCCGCGCAGCAGCGAAACGCCCGCGCCAAGCGCTGCCACGAGCGACGACGCGGTCCAGAACCGCGCGGCCTGGAAGCTAGGGTAGCTGTGCAGCACGTAGGCCCAGATCAGGCCGAGCGCGAGGAAATTGGCGACGAAGACCGTCCACAGCGTCGGTACGCTCAGCATGGCCGCACGACAGCGCGACGCGCACCCCTTCGGTCCGAAACGACCCTGCTCATGCCCGACGCCCCCTCATCGCAGCACCGTAGGGCAATGTAGGTTAACGGACATTGAGCAGTGGAACCGAAATGCCCGCAGCGTAAACGATATCGATATGCGAGGCCGTACGCGCTCGCTTGCGCACATGGCTCGATCTCAGCCCGGCCGACCGCCCTTGGCGAGCTGGTCGGCGAAATAACCGATGGTCTTGCGGTAGATCGTCGCTCTGTTCCACTCGCGCATCGCTTCGAAATTCGCGGTGCCTTCGCCGTAGGGTTGGCCCGCGCGCCAGCCTGCAGTCTTCAAAAGATTAGCTGTCGAAGCCAGCACGTCCGGAATGCTTCGGCGCAGATCGACATGGCCGTTGCCGTCGAAATCGACGCCGTATTTGATGTAGGACGACGGCAGAAATTGCGTCTGGCCGATTTCACCGGCGTAAGCCCCGATCATCTCGTTGATCGGCAGGTCGCCGCGTTGCACGATCTTCAGCGCCGCCAGCAATTCGCCCTGAAACAGATCGGTGCGGCGGCAATCATGCGCCATCGTTGCGAGCACCCGGAACACCGACAGCTTGCCCATGTCGCCGCCATTGTCGGTCTCCAGCGTCCAGATCGCGACGATGATCTCGCGCGGCACGCCGAACCGCTGCTCGATGCGCGACAGCAGCGCCGCGTGGCGCTGCATCATCGCCGAGGCGCGCTTGATGCGCTGCGCGCCGACGCGCGTCGAGACGTATTGCTCGAATGTCTTGTTGAACGTGCCGCGCTGCCGGCGATCGAAATTCAGCACCGCCTGATCCTGGGTGACGCCGCCGAGCGCTTGGCTGATCACGGCCTGCGAGACGCCCTGCGCCTGCGCCTCGCGCGACATGTTGGCCACGAAGGTCTGGAAGTCGCCGCCGCATTGCGCCGCGGAGGCGGGCGCGGCCGCCAGAAGCGATGCGCCGAACAGCGCGCAGGCCAATGCGCTCGACAGGGCTTTCAGGCGCAACGAGATCATGCGGATCGGTCCTTGGTTGTTCGGCGGTGGGTCCTGCGACCATGCCATGAGCGCCCGGCGCGTCAAGCACCGGCCGTTGACCAAGTACCGCTTATCGCGGCTTTTTCAGGATCGCGCCGCGAACCCCGCCATTCTGTCGGCCCGTAAACGACAGCGCGGACCGGGCAAGCCCGGTCCGCGCTGTTGAAGATTCAGGTGCGATAGGTCAGGCGGCTTTGACGCTGGCGATGAAGCGGCCGACTTCCTGATCCAGCAGATCGGCCTGACCCGACAGCTCGCTCGACGACGACGCCATGCGGGTCGCCGCCGATTCGGTGTCGGTCGAGACCTGACGGACGCCCGCGATGTTGTGCGAGACTGTCACGGTGCCGTCGGCAACGCCCTGAACGGTGCGCGTGATCTCGCGTGTCGCTTCCGACTGCTCCTCGACGGCGGACGCGATGGCGATCGCGATCTCCGACATGTCGCCGACGACTTTTCCGATGCCTTCGATCGCATTCACCGTCTTGGCCGTGAGCGACTGGATCTCCTCGACCTTGCTCTCGATGTCCTCGGTGGCCTGCGCGGTCTGGCTGGCCAGAGTCTTGACCTCGCTGGCGACGACGGCGAAGCCGCGACCGGCTTCGCCGGCGCGTGCGGCTTCGATCGTGGCATTGAGCGCCAGCAAGTTGGTCTGTGCGGCGATCGTCGAGATCAACTGCACGACCTCGCCGATTTCACGCACGGAGGCGGCGAGCTTGTCCGTCGCGATGGCAACGGTCGTGACGCTCGACGCGGTGTGCTCGGCTGCGTCGGCCGCTTCGCCGGATTGACGCTTGCCCTGATCCGCGGCGGCGGACATCGAAGCCGCGGTGGACTGGACTTCCGACGCAGTCGCCGCAAGCGTCCTGACCAGCGTGGCGACCTTCTGCTCGAAGCCGCCGACCAGATCGGTGAGCTTTTGCGCGCGCTTTTCCTTGGTGATGCGTTCGGCGTTCTGCTCGGATTTCAAACCATCGGCCGCGATCATGCTTGTTTTAAACAACTGCACTGCCGTTGCCATGTCGCCGACTTCGTCGGTCTGCCCGATGCCGGGAATGGTGACGGACATGTCGCCGGTCGAGAGGCGATGCATCGCATCTGTCATCTTGCGCAACGGCCGGATCGATTTGATGCTCCACCAGGCGAACGCAGCGCCGATCAAAAGCGCAACGCCGCACAGAATGCTCATCAGCCACTGAAAGTTTTTCGCGACTGCGCGGGTCTGATCCGCGACGCTACGGTTCATGTTTTCCTGAAAATCGATGAAGCGATTGATCCGTGCCAACCATTCGACGAAGGCAGGACGCGCCTGCGTCATCAGAACGGTTTTCGCCTTGGCCGCATCGCCGGCCTGTTGCAGGGCGACGACTTCCTTGATCAGCGGGAGAGTTTTGGTTTCCGTCTGCTTGATCAGCGAAAGGATTTCGCGCTCTTCAGCCTTGATGTCGGTGCGAGTGGCGAACATCTCGTCCATCGCGACGGCCGACGTGGCGTAGAAGCGCGTCAGCTTGTCGATGGCGTCCAGCGTCTGCTTGAACTCGACGGGATCGGACACGAGGCTGACGTCGCGCAGCTCGATGGCGCGGTCGTGGACGCTGCCGCGGAAATTGATCGCGTAGCGCTGCTTGACGCTGTTGACCTCGTTGATCGTCTTCAGGCCCGAGTTGATCTCGTTGACCTCGACGACGCCGATGAAAGTCAAAATCGCCATCAAGATCAGAATGGCGCTAAAGCCGACCGTGATCCTCGTACCAATACGGGCCGCAATGATTTTCTTCACGAAAGGCTCCAGATGTTAAAGGGCTTTGAGACGTCGGTGCGACGGCTGAGAAAACAAAGAAAACGATGACAAAAGAAGGTTAATCCGGGATTAAAATGGAACTTGCTGGTTCCGGAATTATGCAATTGAGATTGGGGTTTGGTCGATAGCCTCGGGGAGGTTGAGTGGAGCGACGGAAATGCGCTAGCAACC
>JANMAN010000576.1:0-2777 GCA_031359885.1 Tardiphaga sp.
CGGGCATGCACGTCGCCACGCATTGCGCGTTGTTCGCGCGCACATTGGGCAACGCCGGCGACGCGCGCGGCATCACGTGTTTTCTGGTCCCGGCGAAAGCGCATGGCGTGAAGATCGAAGAATATCTGTGGACCTTCAACATGCCCACGGATCATCCGCGCGTGTCGTTCACCGATGTCTTCGTGCCCGACGACGCGCTGTTCGGCGAGATCGGCCGTGGTCTATCGCTGGCGCAGTGCTTCGTGCATGAAAATCGCATCCGGCAGGCAGCATCGTCGTTAGGTGCTGCGGTCTATTGCATCAACGAGAGCGTCAAATATGCCCGCGAGCGAAAACCGTTCGGTCAGGAATTGGCGCGCAATCAGGGTATCCAGTTTCCGTTGGTCGAACTCGCGACGCAGGCCGAAATGCTCCGATTGCTGATCCGCAAGACGGCGTGGGAAATGGACAAGCTCACGCAGGCGCAGGTCGAGCACACGCTCTCCGATCGGGTGTCGATGTGTAACTACTGGGCCAACCGCTTGTGTTGCGAGGCCGCCGATCGCGCGATGCAGGTGCATGGCGGCATGGGCTATTCCCGTCACAAGGCGTTCGAAAATATCTACCGGCATCATCGCCGGTATCGGATCACCGAAGGCAGCGAAGAAATCCAGATGCGCAAGGTCGCGGGATTTCTGTTCGGCTACATGGGTGCGGGCAAGCATTGATCGTCATGCGTGTGCGCCGCGCCGGCCAACAAGGTCGGCCGATTGCAACTAAGCGTGCGCGGCCGAATTAGCCGTGCGGAATGACGTCCGCTCGATGATGTCGTTGCTTGGACGGACGTCGCGTTTGGACGGATCGTCCAGATCTGATAAATTTTCGAGCTAGGATCGATCGCGAAGCCTCGGGGGATGCCGAGGCTTTTTCGTCGTGCTTGGCTTTTTGAAACACAAGAAGAAAAACAAGAGAGGGGGAAACAGACATAGTGCTTCATCGCGACATCTTTTGGCTTGGACGACAATGGTGCGTGACCGGCTTCGGTATCCAGGTCATCGACAAAAAAATGAAGATGCGGTTCGACGTGCCGGCGTCGCGCATTTGGGAGGACGACTTGGCAACGCGCCTCGCGCATGAGTCGTGGTTCGATGCCGATGATTTCACGCAGGCGCTGGCAGCTGCGCGCGCACAAGCCCGGATGAATCCGAAAACCTTCGCGCCGCCGCTCAGCGACGAGCGCTGATGCTGCGGAAAACGGCATCCTGCCTGCCGGGATGGCGCGCTTGTGGCGTTTTCATTGGTCGAGGTTTCTGCTAGCTTTTCGCTCATGAACGCTCGCGCCAAAATAGACATCAAGCATTCGACCTGTCCGCATGATTGCCCGTCGGCGTGCGCGCTCGACATCGAGGTGATCGACGACGCCACTATCGGTCGCGTCCGCGGATCGAAGCAGCAGACCTACACGGCCGGCGTCGTCTGCGCGAAAGTCGCTCGCTACGCCGAGCGCATCCACCATCCGGACCGTCTGATGTATCCGATGCGCCGCACGGGGCCGAAAGGCTCCGGGCAGTTCGTGCGCATCACCTGGGACGAGGCGCTCGACGAGATCTCGGCACGGTTCGACGACGCCGAACGCGACTTCGGCGCGCAATCGGTCTGGCCGTATTATTACGCCGGCACGATGGGCCTCGTGATGCGCTTCGGCCTCAACCGCCTCACGCATATCAAAAAATATTCTCGCTTCTATTCGACGATCTGCTCGACCATCGCTTGGGCGGGGTTTGCAGCGGGCACCGGCCGCGTCGCGGGCGTCGATCCGCGCGAAATGGCGAAGTCGGACCTCGTGGTGATCTGGGGGACCAATCCCGTCAACACGCAGGTCAACGTGATGACGCATGCGACGCGGGCCCGAAAGGAACGCGGCGCGAAAATCGCTGTAATCGACATCTACGATAACGACACGATGAAGCAGGCCGACATCAAGATCATTCTGCGGCCGGGCACCGATGGCGCATTTGCCTGCGGCGTCATGCATGTCCTGTTTCGCGATGGCTATGCCGACCGTGCCTATATGGCGGCCTATACCGATTGCCCGGACGAACTCGAAGCGCATCTGACAACCCGAACCCCGCAATGGGCATCGGACATTTGCGGCGTGCCGGTCGCGGAGATCGAGGCGTTCGCGAAAGCGGTCGGCGAGACCAAGCGATCGTATTTCCGGCTAGGCTACGGCTTCACCCGCAGTCGAAACGGCGCGGCGCAGATGCATGCGGCGTTGTGCATTCCCGGCGTCACCGGCGCGTGGCAGCACGAGGGCGGCGGCGCGTTCTTCAACAACGGCGCGATCTGGCAGTTCGACCAGACGTTGATCGAGGCGCTCGACAGCGTCGATCCGACCACCCGGCGTCTCGATCAATCCAAGATCGGCCGCGTGCTGACTGGCGATCCGGCGGCATTGCAATCCGGTCCGCCGGTCAAGGCGATGCTGATCCAGAACACCAATCCGATGACGGTCGCGCCGGAGCAGGCGCTGGTGCGCGAGGGTTTTGCGCGCGACGATCTGTTCGTCGCCGTCCACGAGCAGTTCATGACCGAGACCGCGGCGATGGCCGACATCGTGCTGCCCGCGACGATGTTCATGGAACACGACGACCTCTATTACGGCGGCGGCCATCAGCACATTTCGGTCGGCGCTAAACTGATCGACGCGCCCGGCGAATGCCGCTCCAATCACGACGTTCTGCAAGGCCTCGCGGCACGCCTCGGCGCGGAGCATCGCGCCTTCGCGATGACGGCGC
>JANMAN010000604.1:0-5835 GCA_031359885.1 Tardiphaga sp.
GCCGCGTGCGATCTCGCTGCGCACGAATTCCGGCGTCACGAACGCAGGCACCGACGCACCGAAAGAGTTGCCGTCGGCGATAGCGGCCTCGGCGCGCTCGAGTTGAACTTTACGGCCGAGGTTTTCGCGCGTCGCGACGTAGATCATCTCCTTGGTGATGACGCCGGCGCGGGCGAACTCGTATTGCGTGATCATCGCGTCGCCGACGCCGCGCAGCGGCTTGTGATGCGCGACGAATGACTTCGCGGCATGCGACGCGCCGACATTGCCGTTGTCTTCCGGCTTGATGTCGCGACCGACATATTCTTCGACGCCACCGCGCTCCTTGACCCATTCGATGCGCGAGCGCGAGAGTCCGGCATTAACGTCGATCACGACGCGTGGATCGGTATAGGGACCGGAGGTGTCGTAGACCGGAAGGTTCGGCTCGTTCGCGCCCTTCGACAGAATGATTTCACGCAGCGGCACGCGAAGATCCGGCGCCTCATCGGGGATCGCGAAGATCTTGCGCGACGAGGGCAGGGGGCCGGTTGTCACCGCCGGGGTGGCTTTGGCGTGGATATTCATCGCTTCCTCCTTGCATGTGCCGTCACGCCACTGCGCGCGGCCATTTGAACCTTGTTAAATCTCAGCAAACCAATCGAAAACGCGGCGGCTGCGCAGCGATCGCGCGCGCTCGCCATTTTCTGACCATTCAGAAGGAGCGATTCGAAATGGCAAAATATCGTACGCTTCTGCCTCAGCTCGGCGCTGGCATTTTCCTCACCGATGGCGGCATGGAAACCACGCTTATTTTCCACGACAAGATCGATCTGCCGCATTTCGCAAGCTTCGATTTGCTGAAGAACGAGACCGGCCGCGCGCAGACGTTGGCGTATTATGAGCGCTACATCGCCATCGCGAAGCGGAGCGGCGTGGGCTTTATCCTGGAAACGCCGACCTGGCGCGCCAATCCGGATTGGGGCGCCAAGCTCGGCTACTCGCCGGACGCGTTGGCGCAAGCCAATCGCGATGCCGTTGCGTTGCTTGCGATGCTGCGAAACGCTCATGAAAGCGAGCGCACGCCGATTGTCATTTCGGGCAACATCGGTCCGCGCGGGGATGGATACGTCGTCGAGCGCGCTATGAGCGCGGCGGAAGCCCAGGACTACCACGCCCCGCAGATCGCCACTTTTGCGGAGAGCGAGGCCGATCTCGTCAGCGCCTTCACGATGAACTACGTCGAAGAGGCCATCGGCATAGCAGCCGCGGCGAAGGCTGCGGAGATGCCCTGCGTCATCTCGTTTACCGTGGAGACCGACGGCAACTTGCCGACCGGGCAGCCTCTGAAAGACGCCGTGACCGAGGTCGATCGGACGACCGGCAATGGGCCCGCCTATTACATGATCAACTGCGCGCACCCGGCGCATTTCGACGCCATCCTTGGCGAGGGTGACTGGCTGCTGCGCTTGCGTGGTCTGCGCGCCAACGCGTCGCTTCGCAGCCATGCCGAGCTCGATGCGGCTCCCGATCTCGACAGCGGCGATCCGCTCGATCTCGGGCTGCGCTATCGCAAGCTCCGCATGCGAATGCCGCAGATGACGGTGCTCGGCGGCTGCTGTGGAACGGATCATCGCCACGTCGAGCAGATTTGCGTCGCCTGCGTCGACGCCTAGAATTAGATTTGTGCGGGAGGCTGCGCTGATCATAGCGAATGCCGCGTCGCATCGAGCCATTGCTTCACGCGGGCGTCGGGGTCGGCGTTCTGCGTCACGTCGCTGACGACGGCGATGGAATCCGCGCCGGCTGCGTAAATCTGTTCGGCGTGTTCGAAGGTGATGCCGCCGATCGCGACCAGCGGAATATCGCCGATGCGTTGTTTCCATTCGGTGATCTTCGCAATGCCTTGCGGCGCGAAGCGCATCGATTTCAGCGTCGTCGGAAAAATAGGCCCGAGCGCAATGTAATCCGGCTGCACCCGTAGCGCGCGTTCTAATTCTTCGTCGTCATGCGTCGAGAGCCCGAGCGTCATCCCGGCCTCGCGGATCGCCGTCACATCCGCTTCCGCGAGGTCTTCCTGACCGAGATGCAGATGCTCCGCGCCGGCGACGATGGCCGCGCGCCAGTAATCGTTGACGATCAGCTTCGTCGACGTGCCTTTCACGATCGCCAGCGCGTCAGTGACGATCTGCAACGCGCCGCCATCGTCGAGGTCTTTCGCGCGCAGTTGCACGGTGCCGACGCCGAGACCGACCAGGCGTTTCAGCCAGTCGAGCGAGTCGATCACGGGATAAAAACGATCAGGGAGCGGCATGCCAGAACGGTGTCCCGATGACTGGAGTTGATGGGGAAGCGAAATCGCGGGCCTGCATCAGGCCCGCCTCGTGAGCGGTGCGTCCGGCCTCGACCCCGAGTCGAAAGGCATTGGCCATGCCGACGGGATCGGCGGCTTTTGCAATCGCCGTATTCAACAGGACCGCGTCGTAGCCGAGTTCAAGTGCCTGCGCGGCATGCGACGGCGCGCCAAGGCCCGCATCGACGATAAGCGTGATGTCGGGCAGGCGGTCGCGCAGCAGTGCCAGCGCGTCGCGGCTGACGATGCCCTTGGCGCTGCCGATCGGCGCGGCCCACGGCATCACGACTCTGCAGCCGGCATCGACGAGCCGCATCGCGACGCCGAGGTCTTCGGTGCAATAGGGAAACACCTCGAAGCCGTCCTTGATGAGGATGGCTGCGGCTTCGACGAGACCGATCACGTCGGGCTGCAACGTGTCGGTGTCGGCGATGACTTCGAGCTTGATCCAGTTGGTGGCGAACAACTCGCGCGCGAGCTTCGCAGTGGTCACGGCTTCACGCACCGAACGACAACCGGCGGTGTTCGGCAGCACGGTGACGTCGAGTTCCGAAATCAGCGACCAGAACGAATTTCCGACTTTCGCGCCGGCGGTTTCGCGGCGCAACGACACAGTGACGATGTTCGCGCCCGAGGCGCGGATCGCGTCCTGCATGATCTTCGGCGACGGATACAGCGCCGAGCCGATCAGCAAGCGTGAGGCGAAGGTTTTGCCGTAGAGGTTCAGCATAAGCGTGCTTCGATTTGTACCGCAAAACCATGCCACGCGCAGTGCGCGCTCCCTCCCCCCCGGCGGGGGTGGGTTGGGGTGGGGGGTAATGCGAGTCGGTTATTTCGTTGACCCTCACCCCCGACCCCTCCCCGCAAGGGGGAGGGGGGAAGAAAGCGCGAACGCATCGAATGTCTTGAAACCACCCTCATCCTCCCTGCCGCGGCGTGATGATTTCGATCTCGTCGCCTGAATTGAGCGCGGCCTCGCTCCAACGCGATTTCGGAATCACGTCGAAATTGACGGCCACGGCAACATGGTTGCCTTCGTAATCGAGTTCGCCGAGCAACGCTGCGATCGTCGCAGCTTGCACGTCGCGATGTTCGCCGTTGACGATCACGCGCATTGCATCACCTCATTGTCGATCTCGCCGCGCGCGACGTAGCCGAGCGTCAATTCGGCCAGCGCGGGCGCAAGTAAAAATCCATGGCGGTATAGTCCGTTCACAGCGATGCGCTCTCTATCGACGGTGATGCGCGGTAGATTGTCTGGAAAAGCCGGACGGAGACCCGAGCCGATCTCGACGATCCGGGCCTCGGCGAACGCCGGATGTACCGCGTAAGCGGCACTTAAAAGCTCCAGCGCTGAACGGACGCTAACGCCTGAGTCCTCGCGCTCGATCGTGGTCGCGCCGATCATAAATTGGTTGGCGTCGCGAGGAATGATGTAGAGCGGCCAACGCGGATGGATCAGCCGCACCGGCCGCGACAGCGCGATTTCGTCGGTTTCGACGATGACCATCTCGCCTTTGACGCCGCGCAGTTGCGGTTGCGCGTTGCGCGCGGACAATCCGCGGCAGTCGATCACGATGCCTTGCAGATTATCCGGCGTTCGTTCGCTATCGAAGGCAATGGTGCCGCCGGCTTGTTCGATCTTGTCATGGAGTTGCGGCAGCACGCGGCGGGGTTCGACATGGCCTTCGTCGGCGAAGAACAACCCGTCGCGAAAACGTCTGTCGAGCGCGGGTTCGATCTCGGCCAGTGCTGTTGCGTCGAGGCGACGATGCCCGGAGGTCAGGCGCGCGAACCGTTCGTAGTCGGTGCGGTCGCGCGCATGCGCGACGACGAGCGAGCCATTGAACGGCGTATCGGGCAGGGCGTCGCGCCACAGATCGAGCGAGCGCAAGCCAAGTCGGGTGATCACGGGCTCGGAGGCTTCGGCCTCGCAATAAGGCGCAAGCATGCCGCCGGCCCAATGCGACGTGCCTTGAATCATCGCTTCGTCGTCGCGCTCGTACACCGTGACGTCATAGCCGGCGCGTGCGAAGGCAAGCGCCTGCCACGATCCGCAGATGCCCGCGCCGACGATAGATATAGGCCTCTCTCCTTGCGGAGATTGTGTCTCAGACTGCATCCCTGTCCCTTCGCCGGCATGACCCGGATCAGGTTCAAAGGGTCACCGCGGTCTTGCGTTTCAAAACGCAGGTTTGCGGTATCTCAGCTCCACGCCGGAGCCCCCCTCGGAACATGCTTAATGTAGGCCGATGAGGCCGAGTGTCAACGCGGCGGCCTCTGGGATGGGGACGCACAACGAAAAGACCCGGCTGCGTGGGCAGCCGGGTCTTTCGAAGTGCTATCGCGAAAACGATCAGGTCGGCTTAGTTGCAGACCTCGATGCGGCGAACGCGCTCATAACCGTAGGCGTCGATGAAACGACGACGCTCCATCCGGCAGACCGGACCTTCATCGACATACACCGGAGCCGGCGCATAGCCGTATGGCTGCGCATAGGCCGGACGCGACGACGCGATCGCGCCGCCGACGATGGCGCCACCGAGCAAGCCGGCTGCAATGCCGACGCCGAGACCGCGCTGCGCGTGAGCTGCCGGAGCGGCCATCATCGAACCGGCCAGAGTGGCGGCGACGAGCATCGCCGAAACAGTTGTCTTCATCTCGAATCTCCCCTCAAAGCGCCGATCGGCGCAGATGCCAAATGGTTGACGTAACGTTTCCAGATCAACGATCTCGCAAGTCATCCGATAATCGTCAACGCGCCGTAAACTTATACTGTCATTCGAAGGGAAAAACGGTTTTTTCAGGCCGCATTCCGACGAATATCAAGTGTTTTTGAGATACGGCCCGAAAACGTATTCGTTTCCGGGACCGTGTTCGGTGAGATCGCGGCTAGCTCAATTGCAGACTCGGACGCGCCGAACCCGCCAGCCATAGCCATCCCAGAAACGCTGACGCTGAATGTAGCAATCGCCATAATAGCCCGGACCGGCGACATAGGCGGGTCCGCCATAGCCGTAACCGGGTCCATAGCCATAGCCGGGGCCATAACCGTAGCCGCCGCCGCTTGCGATTGCGCCGCCGACGATCGCGCTGCCGATCAGACCAGCGGCGACACCTGCTGCGACGCGTCCGCCACGGGCTTCGGCGGTCTGCGGCGCTGCCAATGACGTCACCGCCAGCATGGCGACAGCGGCAGTGGCCATAATCATTTTCCTCATGGCTTCACCTTTCCTGTGGTGTGCGACAGCATCGATCTGTCTGACGACGAGAGTTCCACACTTCGTTTGAACGGGCAATGAACGGCGCCGGCGGTTTGCCGGCGTGACTTTCATTCGTCGCGTCGGCGAGGGGATGGTTCACGGCGATGGTGAGGAGAGGGCAGTTTGGAATCACTTGAAAACGCCGCTTTTCCTTTTGCCTCCCGTGATGGGGCCGATTATCGGTAGGGCCAGTTCAGCCAACGAGCCCTATCGTCCATGATCGTTTGTTCCTGCAACGTC
>JANMAN010000641.1:0-2299 GCA_031359885.1 Tardiphaga sp.
CATCAGGGCCATCGCCGCGTCGGCATCGCCGCGCTCCAGCGCGTCGATGATCGCCAAATGTTCGCTGATGCCGCAGGACGACGAATGCGGCCGGCTGAAGAGAGACAGCGTCAGGCAGCAGCGATAGGCGATTTCGCTGACGTAGCGCACCAGGATCGGGCTGTTGGTCATCGTCGCCAGCAGAATGTGAAATTCGGTCGCGAGCCGGATCGAGACCGCGTTCGGGCCGTCCTTGGCGGCGATCTCGGATTCGACATGGCCGCGCAGTTTCGCGATCTGGCTCTTGGTCAGCTTGCCGGCAACCTGCCGCACCACCAGCCGTTCGAGCTCCATCCGAATGTCGAACGCGCCACGGGCGTCGTCCCAGCTCGGCGTCACCACCACGGCGATCCGGTTGCGCCGCAGCTCGACCAGCCCTTCGGACGCCAATTGGCCTAGCGCATAGCGGGCGATGGTGCGACTGACGCCGAAGCGTTCGCCCAGCGCATCCTCGGGTAGCTTTGCGCCCGGCTCCAACGCCTGTTCGATGATGGCGCGGCGCAGCGCCCGGCAGATCGTCCCGACCTTGTCCGATGCTGCCACGGGTCACCCGATCCGACGCGATTCAATCATAGGTTCAGTCTAGCCTCGGCTGCGGCAGGTTGGCGCGCTCAAAATGCATGCACTTTTGTCGTCCAACGGCCCAATAAAAAGCCAGCAGCATCGATTCCGGCGCTCAAACCACGTCGACCATGACGCAACGAACTGGCATCTCGATTGCATACACTTTTCGCATGGACAGTCCGCCCACCTCAGCACCGACCGCAACCCGCCCCACCGGCGCGCCGGCGATCGAATTGTCGGCCACCTCGGTCACCTTCGGCCGTGGCGCGACCGGCACGCCCGCACTCGCGACCACCAATCTCACCATCGCGGATGGCGAGTTCGTCGCGTTGGTCGGCCCGTCCGGCTGCGGCAAGTCAACCATCCTGCGGCTGGTCTCGGGCCTCGTCAAACCGACCGAGGGCGTCGTCATCGTCGGCGGCCGCGAGGTTTCGGTCCGCGCGCTGCGGATCGGCATGGCGTTCCAGAACCCGACCATGCTGCCCTGGCTGACGATCGAGCAGAACATCATGCTGCCGCTCAAGATCGTCGAGCCGTTCCGGTCGCAATTCCGCAAGCAGCGCAAGCTCGCCTTCCGCGACAAAGCCAACGCGCTGCTGGCCCAGGTCGGCCTCGCCGGTTTCGGCCCGCGGTTTCCGTGGCAATTGTCCGGCGGCATGCTGCAACGGGCGAACCTGTGCCGCGCGCTGATCCACGAGCCGCGCATGCTGCTGCTGGACGAGCCGTTCGGCGCGCTCGATCAGTTCACCAAAGAAGAACTCTGGTCGATTCTGCAAAACCTTTGGCTCGCTCATAAGCCGACCGTTCTGCTGGTCACGCATGATCTGCGCGAGGCGGCGTTCCTCGGCAGCCGCATCTGCGTGATGAGCGCCCGGCCCGGCCGCATCATCGACGACAGCCGTGTCGATTTCCCGCGCCCGCGCACCATCGCGATGACGTTCGAGCCGGACTTCGTCGCGCTGAATCAACGGCTGCGCGAATTGATCGTCGGCGTGCGCAGCGCGGTGTCTCAAGTCGCCGGCCTCGCCGCCGCGAAGGAGCCGGCATGACGATCTCGGGTGCGCGTCAAAAGCTGTGGTCGCTCGGCCTCATCGTGGCGTTCTTCGGGCTGTGGCAATTGTTCTGCGCAGTCTCCGGCGTGTCGGATCTCGTGTTGCCGAAGCCGACCGAGATCATTGCGACGCTGATCGCGCGCTTCCCGATCCTGTGGCCGCATATCATTCAGACATTGAGCACGACGATGTTGGGCTTCGTGCTCGGCGTCGGCCTCGGCGTCGCGCTCGGCGCGATCATCGGCGTATCGAAAGTCGCTTACGACACCGCCTATCCGCTGCTGGTCGGTTTCTCGTCGATTCCGAAAGTGGCGGTCGTTCCGATCTTCGTGCTGTGGTTCGGCTCCGGTTCGGTGCCGGCGATACTGACGGCGCTGTCGATCTGCTTTTTCCCGATCGTCGTTAACATCGCGACGGGGCTTGCAACCACCGAGCCCGAGCTTGAAGACGTGCTGAAGGCGCTCGGCGCCAGCAAGTTCGATATTCTCTGGAATGTCGGCCTGCCCAGGACGATGCCGTTCTTCTTCGCCTCATTGAAGGTCGCGGTCAGCTACGCCTTTGTCGGCTCGGTGCTGTCTGAAACCGTCGCCTCGAACAGCGGCATCGGCAACGTGTTGATGACCGCATCGTCGAACTTCAACGTG
>JANMAN010000683.1:0-9141 GCA_031359885.1 Tardiphaga sp.
TGGTGGAGCAGGTGACCGGCACCGTGCGCTGGCGCGAGTCGGTCGGCTATATGGCGGCGAACGGCGTGACGCATTTCGTCGAGATCGGCGCGGGCAAGGTTCTCAGTGGCCTCGTCAAGCGCATTGCCGAAGGTGCGGTCGGCGACGCGGTCGGCGGCCCCAATGACATCGCTGCGGCGAAGGATGCGCTCGCCGCATCGCGCCCAGCTTAATCGAATTCAAGGAGCCCTCATGTTCGATCTTACAGGCAAGACGGCGCTCGTTACGGGCGCGACCGGCGGCATCGGCGGTGCGATCGCCACCGCGCTGCATGCGCAGGGCGCGACCGTCGCTCTGTCGGGGACGCGGCGCGAGGCGTTGGAGACACTGGCGTCGAAGCTCGGCGAGCGCACGCATGTGCTGCCATGCAATCTGTCCGACACTGCCGAAGTCGAGGCGCTGGTGCCGTCCGCCGAAGCTGCGATGGGCCAGCTCGATATCCTCGTCAGCAATGCCGGCATCACCCGAGACAATCTTTTCGTCCAACTGAAGGACGAGGACTGGGACGACGTGATCCGCGTCAATCTCACCGCAACCTTCCGGCTGGCGCGCGCCGCGACCAAGCTGATGATGCGCAAGCGGTTCGGCCGCATCATCGCGATCACCTCGGTGGTCGGCGTCACCGGCAATCCGGGGCAGGGCAATTACACCGCGTCGAAGGCCGGCCTGATCGGCATGATCAAGACGCTCGGCGCGGAATACGCCAAGCGCAATGTGACCGCCAATTGCATCGCGCCGGGCTTTATCGCGACGCCGATGACGGACGCGCTCAACGACAAGCAGCGCGAGATGATTCTCACCAAGGTGCCCGCCGCGCGTCTCGGGTCGCCGGACGACATTGCTGCGGCGGTCGTATTTCTGGCGTCGAATGAGGCAGCCTACATCACCGGCCAGACCATTCACGTGAACGGTGGAATGGCCATGATCTAAGTCTGGGAACTTGCTGTTCCGGCAGACGTATCAGGCACCTAAGACGCTAACCTCACCCCTTGTGGTCAACGTCTGGGAAGTGTGATACCCGAACCAATAATGGCCGTGCGAAGTTCGCCATTGCAGGTTTTTGAAACCCTGTATATTGCCGTTGCACGGGGCTGCGGGACACAATCAGAACGACACGCATCTGCCGCAGCGCAGAACGAGATAAACGCATTATGATGACCCGGATCGCTCGCGGTCGGGTCGGATGCAAAGCACGAGGTTTGAACGATGAGTGAGATTGGCGAGCGAGTTAAGAAGATCGTGGTCGAACACCTTGGTGTCGAACCAGAGAAGGTTGTCGACGCTGCGAGCTTCATTGACGATCTTGGCGCGGACAGCCTCGACACCGTCGAACTCGTGATGGCATTCGAAGAAGAGTTCGGCTGCGAAATTCCCGACGATGCCGCCGAGACGATTCTGACGGTCGGCGACGCGACCAAGTTTCTCGAAAAGAACGCCAAGAGCTAACGCCTGATTGCGGTGCCATGAAGCCGGTCGGGCCGCCTCGCTGCGGTCCGCCGGCTTTATGTTGTCAGCCGTAATTTCTTTTTTGGAGTACGCAATATGAGGCGGGTTGTCGTCACGGGCCTTGGCATGGTGTCGCCACTCGGCTGCGGTGTCGAAACCACCTGGCAGCGTATTCTGAAAGGCGAAAGTGGCGCCAAGCGGATCGACATGTTTGACGTGTCCGATTTGTCGAGCCAGATCGCGTGCATCATCCCGCGCGGCGACGGCACGGCAGGCACGTTCAATCCCGATCAGTGGATGGACCCGAAGGACCAGCGCAAGGTCGACGACTTCATCGTCTATGCGATGTGCGCTGCCAAGCAGGCGCTCGATGACGCCGGATGGCATCCCGCGACGGAAGACGAGCGCTGTGCCACAGGCACGATGATCGGCTCGGGCATCGGCGGCCTGTCGGGCATTGCCGATGCGGCGGTGCTACTCAAAGAGCGCGGCCCGCGGCGGCTGTCACCGTTCTTCATTCCCGGTCGGCTCATCAATCTCGCATCGGGTTACGTCTCGATCGCGCATGGCCTCAAGGGCCCGAATCATTCCGTCGTCACCGCGTGCTCGACCGGCGCGCATGCGATCGGCGACGCCAGCCGCCTGATCGCACTCGGCGATGCCGACGTGATGGTCGCCGGCGGCACCGAATCGCCGATCAGCCGATTGGCGATGGCCGGCTTCTGTTCGCTGCGCGCGCTCTCGACCGCCTACAATGACGATCCGACCAAAGCGTCGCGCCCTTACGACAAAGGCCGCGACGGTTTTGTGATGGGCGAAGGCGCGGGCGTGCTCGTGTTGGAAGACTACGACCACGCCAAGGCGCGCGGCGCGCATATCTATTGTGAAATCATCGGCTACGGCATGTCCGGCGATGCCTATCACATCACCGCGCCGACCCCGGACGGCGACGGCGCATTTCGTTGCATGACGGCAGCGATGAAGCGCGCCGGCCTTGCGGCGTCGGACCTCAATTATATCAACGCGCATGGTACCTCGACGCCGCTCGGCGACGAGATCGAGCTCGGTGCGGCGCAGCGGTTGCTCGGCAACGCCGCGTCGAAGGTGTCGATGTCCTCGACCAAATCCTCGACGGGCCATCTGCTGGGCGCGGCCGGTGCGATCGAGGCGATCTTTTCGATTTTGGCCATTCGCGACAACATCGCGCCGCCGACCATCAATCTCGACAATCCCTCCGTGGAGACCGCGATCGATTTGGTGCCGCATAAACCGCGTCAACGTGAAATCAATGTGGCGCTGTCGAACTCGTTCGGGTTCGGCGGTACCAATGCTTCGCTGATCGTCCAGCGGATGGCGAAATAACCGAAGCTTGCATCCACTCCACGCAATAGCCTTAATCGACGTCGATTCCTTTTGACGCCGGGACGGCGATGTTTCGAGCGGGCGCAGAGACGATGCCCGACCATGATCGAACCGACAGGACTTAGGCTGTATCGATGAGTGAAAGGCCGCCCATTTCGCCAAGGTCGCCGCGTGCAGCGCTCGAGCCCGAGCAAGTCCCGCCGCCGCCCAAGCGTTCCGCTCGCGCCCGCAACCCGTTCGTCATCGCCGGCAACGCGGTCATCACCCTTCTGCTGGTGACGATGATCGGCGCCGGCGGCATGTACGTCTACGGCCGCCAAGCGCTCGAAGCGCCTGGGCCGCTCCGCGAAGATAAAATCGTCAATATCGCTGCGCGGGCCGGCAAGGGCGACATCGCCGAGACTTTGTTGAAGGAAGGCGTGATCGACGCCAACCGCTGGGTGTTCATCGGCAGCGTCTTTGCGCTGAAGGCCAGTTCGGAATTGAAGCCCGGCGAATATCTGTTTCAGAAGAACGCGAGCCTGCGCGACGTCATCGGCACCATCGTCGACGGCAAGGTCGTTCAGCACGCCGTCACCATTCCGGAAGGCCTGACGTCCGAGCAGATTGTCGCCCGTCTCAGCGACAATGACATCTTCGCGGGCTCGGTCCGCGAGATGCCGCGCGAGGGCACGTTGTTGCCCGAGACCTATAAATTTCCACGCGGCACGACGCGCGAGCAGGTGATCCAGCGCATGCAGCAGGCGCAAAAACGTGCGCTCGCTGAAATTTGGGAACGCCGCAGCGCCGACATCCCGGTGAAGTCGCCCGAGCAACTGGTGACGCTGGCTTCGATCGTCGAAAAGGAAACCGGCCGCGCCGACGAGCGCAGCCGCGTTGCCTCGGTGTTCGCCAATCGCCTGCAGAAGAAGATGAAGCTGCAATCCGACCCAACGATCATCTATGGCCTCGTCGGCGGCAAGGGCACGCTCGGCCGCCCGATCAAGCGCAGCGAGATTCAGCAACCGTCGCCGTTCAACACCTACGTCGTCGAAGGCCTGCCGCCGGGACCGATCGCCAATCCCGGCCGCGCTTCGCTGGAAGCGACCGCCAATCCGGCTCGCACGCGCGATCTGTTTTTCGTTGCTGACGGCACTGGCGGACATAGCTTCACTGAAACCTACGACGCGCATTCCAAGAACGTCGCCAAGCTGCGCGCGATGGAAAAGGCTGTCCAGAACGACGCGGTCGAGCCGCCGGAAGAGACGGCTGCTCCGGGTGCGGCCGCTCCGGCCGGGGACAGCAGCAACGCGAACGCCAGCACGTCTTCTGCGAAACAGTCGCCGCAAAAGGGGGCCAAGCAGCAGAAGGCTTCGCCGCCAGCCCGCCAGCAGGGCGCGGCGCAGTCCACGACCACGCCGCCGGTCGTTCAGCGTTAGTTTTTATCGTCTTTGCGAGGCGGTGACGTTGCTTGTTTCCGAGGAACGTCAACAAAGCAGTTCAGAGTTCTCGCTGCGAAGAGACTGGATTGATTCGCATCGCCTAACCTTGGCAAGAGCCAAGGTCGCGTGCTCGGAATGACGGCGCTAACTGTGGTCCGGCAGGTTTCCGTTTCCAGCGTCATCCTTTAAGGTCGCGCCGAAATCTGCACCCCAATGAGTCCCTTACGGAGTACCCGACCTGATGGCGCTGTCGAGCATGACCGGCTTCGCACGAAGCCACGGCACCAGCGGCCCCTATAGCTTCGAATGGGAGTTGAAGTCGGTCAACGCCAAGGGCTTCGACCTGCGCATGCGCCTGCCGCCGGGCTTCGACGAGATCGAGGCAGTTGCCCGCAAACGTGCCGGCGAATTGCTCTCGCGCGGGACGGTCTACGCCAACCTCACGGTCAAGCGCGCCAACGCGCTTTCGGCCATCCGCGTCAACGAGGACGTGCTCAATGCGATTTTGCGGATCGCCTCCGACGTTGCGGGCAAAATCGATGCCGTTGCGCCCAGCATCGACGGATTGCTCGCGATCAAAGGCGTGATCGAAGTGGTCGAGCCCGAATCCGACGAAGCCGAAGACAAGGCCGCGAAAGCGGCCGTCACGGATTCGTTCGACCATGCGCTAAAAAGCCTGATCGACATGCGGAAACGCGAAGGCGTGGCGCTCGGACACATCCTCGAACAGCGCATGTCCGAAATCGAAACGCTGGCGAAGACGGCGGAAGCCGCACCCAGTCGCAAGCCCGATGCGATCCGCGCGCGGCTCGGCGAACAGATCGCCGCGCTGCTCGACACGTCCGATCGTTTCGACGCCGATCGCCTGCATCAAGAAGCGATCATGATCGCGGCAAAGGCCGACATCCGCGAAGAACTCGATCGCATCGCTTCGCATATCGCGCAGGTTCGCGAGATGATCGGCAAGGGCGGCGCGGTGGGTCGCCGGCTCGATTTTCTAGCGCAGGAGTTCAACCGCGAGGTTAACACCTGTTGCAGCAAATCCAACGATCTCGATTTGACCAATGCCGGACTTGCGATGAAGAACGTCGTCGAGCAATTCCGCGAGCAGGTGCAGAACCTCGAATGAGCGCGATCGACCAGAGTTTCAACGGCGTCGAACGCCGCGGTTTGATGTTCGTGTTGTCGTCGCCATCGGGCGCCGGCAAGACGACATTGTCGCGCATGCTGGTTGCCGAAACGCCCGATTTGCAAATGTCGGTATCGGCGACGACGCGTGCGATGCGGCCGGGCGAGACCGAGGGCCGCGATTATTTCTTCGTCGATCAGGCGCGGTTCGATGCGATGGCCAAATCCGGCGATCTGCTCGAATGGGCCAACGTGTTCGACAATCGCTACGGTACGCCACGCAAGCCTGTCGAAGAGGCGCTCGTTGCCGGGAAGGATGTTCTGTTCGACATCGACTGGCAGGGCACGCAGCAATTGCGCGATCGACAGCCCAACGATGTCGTCAGCGTGTTTATCCTACCGCCCTCGGTGCAGGCGCTCGAGTATCGGCTACATACGCGTGCGCAGGATTCCGACGAGGTGATCCGTGGTCGCATGAAGAAGGCCGGCGACGAAATGAGCCACTTCGACGCTTACGATTACATCGTCGTGAACGACAATATCGGCATCGCCTTCGAAGCGGTGAAAGCGATCTTACGGGCCGAGCAACTGAAGCGCGAACGGCAAGTCGGCCTCGGCGCGTTCGTTCAAAAACTGCGGCAGCAGCTCTAGATGGTCATTGCTTGCGCGACGACCAACGTCCGACGCAGCCGTCTGATCTCCGGAACGTGCCGGAGCCCGTAGTGGCCGACGCGCGGCCCTGCGCGGTCACCGTGATCCCGCTATAATTGCCGACCGTGCTGGAGACGCCGTTCGCGTTGATCGTGCCGGTATCGTTCGCGCTCGTGATCCGCCCGTTCGAAATCACTGCGGTCGTGGTCAGAGTGTCGGAGCAGGTTTCGCCGACGCTGGTGACCGACCATGTGCCGTTGAATTTTGCCACGCCGCCACCGCCACTGCTTTCGCCATCGCCGCGGGCGGCCCGACGTGGCGCTTCGCGGCGCGGCGCTGCCTCGCGGCGTTCGGGTTTTGCGCGACGTGCGGGTCCGGCCGAACGAGGCTCGTCGCCCGAGCCGCCCGACAGCGACTTGTTGTCGTTGCCGATGCTGCCGCCGGTCGCGCCCTGCGCAAGACCGACGTCGCTGCAAAGTGCGAGCATCAACATGGTAGCAGCCGCGACGCTGAGTCCGTGTTTGCGAGATGATGTCATTGTCGGCTCCAAACTTTTGCGGATCATTGTTTGCTCGCGGCCCATCGGCCGGTGCAACCATCGGACTGGCGAAACGTGCCGCTCCCGCCTGCGCCGGCGAGGCGACCCGTCGTGACATTGGTGAGGCCGTTGCTGCCGCCCGTGGCGAAGACCGCGCCGCTCGCACTGACGCTTCCGGACCGCACATTGTTGCCGGAGATGCGTCCGGCGGAGACGATCACGGTGTTGCTGCTGGTCTGGCCGGCGCAGATCGCTGACTGGCCGACAGCGCGCACGATCCAGACGCCGTCAAAGCCTGCGGCGCTGCGCGCCGGGCGACGCGGGACCTCGCGTGCTTCAGGTCTCGCGCGGCGTGCGGGCGTGGTCGAGCGCGGTTCATCGCCGCCGCCCGAAAGCGATTTGCTGTCATTGCCGAGACTGCCGCCTGTCGATCCTTGGGCAAGAACATCGCCGGCCGCCAGCAGCATACATAATGCTGGAAGGACTAACAGCGGGGATCGTCGGTTCATGCGCTTCCGCTTTCGAATAGCCACTCAACATGCAGACGAGATTTAGCTTCGGCCCGATCCGTCGGCGCAAACCGCCCCGACGATGCGGCAGGATTTTCCTGTCTTGGTGCATTGATCGAGCGCCGTATCGCGCGCCGCCGCGATGCTATCGCGCGTCACCAACGCCCATTTTTTATCGAGTGCTGCGAACGCGCCGCAATTTTTTCCGAAGAACGACAGTTCGAGCGGACATTTCGCCAAGCCGCATTTGGCGCGCGCATTGGCGACGGCCTCGCGCCGCGTCTTGTGATCCCATGACATGCCCCATGTTTTGCTCTCGACGCCGTAGACGATGGAGCCCCACGGTTTCAATTCGCTCGTTGCGCGCAGCCGTTGCAGCAACCCTTCGGTCGGCTCGCCGGTGGGCGGCAGGCTGCCTTTGGTCTGGAAGTCGCGGATTGCGAGACGGATGCCGTTCTTGCTCGTGATCGGTTCGGGATCGAAATTCAGTTCGTAAAGCCGGTCGCTCATCTCGCTGAGCCGCACATTGTCGGTCACCGGCAGTCTGTCGAGATCCAGACGCGGGACATCCGAGAGCCGGGCCTCTTGCGTCGGCTTGTCGGGCACGACGAGCGGCATGGGCGAAGACGGCGCCACGAAGTAGAACGTGCCGTCGATCGGCGACGACGACACCCATGGCTGTTGCGAGCCGCCGGTGGCGCGCTTCACGGCGAGGCCGACGCGGTTGAAAGTTTGGAAGATATCGAGACCGGGTTCGCGGATCGTCGACGCCAGCGCGCGCGTGTAGGGGCTGTTGCCGTCGCTGCCATCCTGCGCGACGCTGCCGGGCTGCGTGGCGTAGGAGATCAGCGTGCCTTCCGGGGCTCGCATCTGGGCAAGGCCGCCATCGGCCGCGCGCAAACCGCGAGTGCCGAACGGATTGTTTCGACAGGCGTCGAGAATGACCATGTTGAGCTTGGTGCCGGAGCCCTGCATCTGCCGCAGCACCAGATTGATATCGACCATTTGGAAATCGACATCGGCTTCGCGCGTCGGATTGGCGTTGATCGGCACGAGATAATTCGCGCCGGCGACCTGGACGCCATGCCCGGCGTAATAGAACAACGCGACGTCGGCGCCTTGCACCTGTCGGCCGAACGTCTGCACGGCATTGTCCAACGCCGGCTTGTCGAGATCGAGTTGGGCGCGACTGCCGATCAGCGTGAAGCCCAACGCCGTCAGCGTCTCCGCCATCAGCGAGGCATCGTTGCGCGGGTTATCGAGGCGGGCGACGTTCTGGTAGGTGGAATTGCCGACGACGAGCGCGATGCGCTTTTCGGCCGATGCAGGCGAAGCGAACGCGAGCATTCCAAATGCGAGCGCGGCAAGACTTCGCGTGAGAGCCGATGCAATGATCATCGAAATACGATCCGGCTGAAATATGCCGCATCGTAGCAAACAAATGTTCCGTTTGTCATTCCGGGATGTGCGATGACCGGCGCCAGCCGGTTGGAGTGCAGGCCCGGAATCCATAACCCCTGTCTGAGAGTATGGATTCCGGGCTCGTGTTTTCAACGTCAAGAATGACGTTAAAAACACGCCCCGGAATGACAGACCTTAGTTCTTCAGCATGATCCGGCCGACGACCTTGCCGGCGCGGAGTTCGTCGATCCAGGACTGCACGTCCTTCATCGGCTCCTCCTTCATCGGGGTCGGCTTCACTTTGCCGTCGCGCGCCAGCGTCATCAGCTCCTTGGCTTCGTCCAGCGTGCCGGTCATGAAGCCTTCGATGGTCATGCGCTTGTAGATCCACTGCACCATCGGCAACGAGAAGTTGCCGCCCATCAGGCCGGACACCACGATCTTGCCGCCGCGCGCTAACGCGCCCATTGCGAAAGCCATCGATTTGTCGTTGCCGGCGAAATCGACGATGCCGTCGAAGCCGCCGTCGGTCTCCTTCAGCATGCGTTTGACGATGTCGGTCTCGGAGGGATCGTAGGCGATCGCTGCGCCGTTCGTCAGCGCCGTTTCGCGTGCGGCCGGGTTGAGATCGGCGACCGAGATCGGC
>JANMAN010000801.1:0-2787 GCA_031359885.1 Tardiphaga sp.
TGTGCACAGGCCATGCCGGCCGGGCCTGAGCCGATCACAGCGATCTTTTTGCCGGTTTTCTTCGGCGCGATCTCCGGCTTCACCCAGCCATTGTCCCATGCGCGATCCACGATGGCGCATTCGATGGTTTTGATCGTGACCGGGTTGTCGTCGATGTTCAGCGTGCACGACGCTTCGCACGGCGCCGGGCAGATGCGGCCCGTGAATTCGGGGAAGTTGTTGGTCGAGTGCAGATTGCGCGAGGCTTCTTCCCAGTTGCCCTGATAGACGAGGTCGTTCCAATCGGGAATTTGGTTGTTGACCGGACAACCTGGCGTGCCGGGCGCGACCGCGCCGGTGCCGTGGCAATAAGGGATGCCGCAATTCATGCAGCGCGCGGCCTGCTCGCGGGTGGTTTCCTCGCTGAGCGGGATGACGAACTCTTTATAACCCTGCACGCGTTCCGCGACCGGCGCATATTTACGGTCGTGACGCTCGATCTCCAGAAAACCCGTTGCCTTGCCCATCGACTTTTGCCCCGTCAATCCGTTCTGCCGTCATCCTGAGGTGCGCGCTCTGTCTTGCGCGCCTCGAAGGATGCGTGTTCATCGTTTCCATCCTTCGAGGCTCGCCGACCGGACGACGACGTCGTCGCCGATGCAGTTCGCACCTCAGGATGACGCTTCCGGTATGCCTAAGCCCCGATCGCGATCTTCGGTTCGGCATCGGCCATCGCCTGCATTTCGCGAAGCGCGCGACGATACTCCACCGGCATCACCTTGCGGAATTTGGGCACGAAATTTGTCCAGTTCGCAAGGATATGCTGCGCCTTTTTCGAGCCCGAAAGTTTCGCGTGGCGCGTAATGAGCACATGCAGCCGCTCGATATCTGCGCCGAGCAGGTTCTTGAACACATCCACACGGCCATGCGCGTCGAGATCACCGTCCTGGTGATAGGCGTTGGCGTTGATCATCTCTTCCGAGAGTACGGGTTCGAGTTCGACCATCGCCATGTTGCACAGCTTCTCGAAGTCGCCGGCCTCGTCGAGCACATAAGCGATACCGCCCGACATGCCCGCTGCGAAGTTGCGTCCCGTTTTGCCGAGCACGACGACGATGCCGCCGGTCATGTATTCGCAGCAATGATCGCCTGCGCCTTCGACGACGGCGATCGCTCCGGAGTTACGCACGGCGAAGCGTTCGCCGGCGACGCCGCGGAAGTAGCATTCGCCCTCGATCGCGCCGTACATCACGGTGTTGCCGACGATGATCGACTCTTCCGGCACGATGCCGGAATGCGCCGGAGGCCGCACGATAATGCGCCCGCCCGACAAACCCTTGCCGACATAGTCGTTACCTTCGCCTTCGAGATCGAAGGTGATGCCGCGACACAGCCACGCGCCGAACGCCTGGCCCGCCGTGCCCTTGAAACCGACCTGAATCGTGTCATGCGGCAGTCCCGCATGGCCGTAGATCTTTGCGACCGTGCCAGCCAGCATCGCACCGGCCGAACGATCGGTATTGTTGATCTCCATGTCGAACTTCACCGGCGCACCGCGATCGAGGGCAGGTTGCGCCTGCGCGATCAGTTTGCGGTCGAGCACGGCATCGAGATGATGATCCTGCGTCTCGGAGTGATAGATTTTCTGGCCGGGCAATTCGGGCTGACGCACGAACAACTTGGAGAAGTCGAGTCCTTTGGCCTTCCAATGCGCGACCAGCGTGGACTGGTCGAGCATCTGGGTCTGGCCGACCATCTCGTTGAAGGTGCGATAGCCGAGCTGGGCCATGATCTCGCGGACTTCCTCGGCGACAAAGAAGAAATAGTTGATGACGTGTTCGGGCTGACCGGTGAAACGCTTGCGCAGCACAGGGTCCTGCGTCGCGACACCGACCGGGCAAGTGTTGAGATGGCACTTGCGCATCATGATACAGCCCGCCGCGATCAAGGGTGCGGTGGCGAAGCCGAACTCGTCCGCGCCTAGCAGCGCACCGATCACGACGTCGCGGCCGGTTCGGAAGCCGCCATCGACTTGCACCACGATGCGCGAACGCAATCGCTCGCGCACCAGCGTCTGGTGGGTTTCGGCGAGGCCGATTGCCCAAGGCGCTCCGGCGTGCTTGATCGAGGTCAGCGGCGATGCGCCGGTGCCGCCCTCGAAGCCCGCGATGGTGACGTGATCCGCGCGCGCCTTGGCGACGCCGGCGGCGACCGTACCGACGCCGATTTCGGAGACGAGCTTGACCGAGACCTGCCCCGTCGGATTGACATTCTTCAAATCGTAGATGAGCTGCGCGATATCCTCGATCGAATAAATGTCGTGATGCGGCGGCGGCGAGATCAGGCCTACACCGGGCGTCGAGTGGCGCACCTTAGCGATCGTCGCATCGACCTTGTGGCCGGGCAACTGACCGCCTTCGCCGGGCTTCGCCCCCTGCGCCATCTTGATCTGCATCATGTCGGAATTGACGAGATATTCCGTCGTGACGCCGAAGCGGCCGGAGGCGACCTGCTTGATCGCCGAGCGCATGGAATCGCCGTTCGGCATGGTCTTGAAGCGGTCGCTCTCCTCGCCGCCTTCGCCGGTGTTGGACTTGCCGCCGATCCGGTTCATGGCGATGGCGAGCGTGGTGTGGGCTTCGCGCGAGATCGAACCGAAGCTCATGGCGCCGGTGGCGAAGCGCTTAACGATCTCGGCGGCCGGCTCGACGTCATCAAGCGGGATCGCCTGATCGGCCGGCTTCAGGCGCATCAGCCCGCGGATGGTCAGCAGGCGTTGGGATTGTTCGTTGATGGTGGCCGCGAAGG
>JANMAN010000045.1:0-9763 GCA_031359885.1 Tardiphaga sp.
TTTCCGGTGATCGGCTGGGCGGAGCGCGGCGGCTACGACGCGATGAGCCACGGCAATTCGGTGCCGCGATTCCACGTCACATGGGGCACCGGCCCCGGCGTGATCGAACCGTTCGTGCGCCGCGCCCGAGAAGCTCAAGCCAAAGGCCTGCTGACGTTCAAATTCCGTCATCGCGTCGATGCGCTCGATGTCGCAAACGGCGTGGTCACCGGCGCCAGCGGCGCAATCCTCAAGCCGAGCGACGCGATCCGCGGTGCCAGTTCGTCGCGCGAGGTCGCAGGGTCGTTCGCGATGACGGCCCAGGCGGTGATCGTCGCGTCGGGCGGCATCGGCGGCAATCACGACTTGGTGCGGCAGAACTGGCCGCAGCGCCTCGGCACACCGCCGGCGCGGATGATCTCCGGCGTGCCCGAGCATGTCGACGGTCGCATGATCGGCATCACGGAAGCCGCCGGCGCGCGGCTGATCAACCGCGACCGCATGTGGCACTATGTCGAGGGCATCAAGAACTACGATTCGATCTGGCCGCGCCACGGCATCCGGATCCTGCCGGGCCCGTCGTCCCTATGGTTCGACGCCACCGGCAAGCGTTTGCCGTCGCCGCTGTTTCCCGGCTCCGATACGCTGGGTCAACTGCACTACATCATGAGCACCGGCCATGATTATTCGTGGTTCGTGCTGACGCAGGCGATCATCCGCAAAGAGTTCGCGCTCTCGGGGTCGGAGCAAAATCCCGATCTCACCGGCAAAAGTTGGCTGTTGACCGCGCGCCGCGCCGCCAACAAAGGCGCGCCCGCGCCGGTCGAGGCGTTCAAGCAGAAGGGGGTGGACTTCGTCGTCCGCGACAATCTCGAAGACCTGGTCGCCGGCATGAATGCGTTGAGCGGCGATCATCTGCTCGATGCGCGCGACATGCGACGCCAGATCGAAGCGCGCGACCGCGCCATCGCCAACCCCTACGTCAAGGATACGCAGGTGATGAACATCCGCAATGCGCGGCGTTACGTCGGCGACCGGCTGATCCGCACCGCGAAGCCGCATCGGATTCTCGATGTCGCGCAGGGGCCGTTGATCGCGGTGCGGCTGAATATTCTCACGCGCAAAACGCTCGGCGGTTTCGAGACCGATCTCGACGGCCGCGTGTTCGGCCAGACCGGCGCGATCATGACGGGGCTTTACGCGGCGGGCGAAGCCGCCGGCTTCGGCGGCGGCGGCATGCACGGCTATCGCTCGCTGGAAGGCACGTTTCTCGGCGGCTGTTTGTTTTCGGGCCGCAATGCCGGGCGGGCGGCGGCGAAGGCGGTGTAAGCGTCGTCATTGCGAGGAGTGCAATTCCTCGTCTTTGAGGAATTGTGCGACGAAGCAATCCAGTCTCATTCGAAAAAGACTGGATTGCTTCGCTCACCGTAAAATTGGCGAGCGCCAATTTTACGGTGGCTCGCAATGACGGCTTCTACCTCCGAAACGGCAGCGCAGGGCCGTCGAGCTTGCGCAGGCCGGGTTCGCGGCGCTCGAGCCACCAGCCATATTGCTTCGGCCAATCCGCGAACGCCTCGCCATCGGCTTCGCTCAACGCCAGTTGCGCATGCAGCGGCCAGTTCGGATCGAACAACACCTCGCGGCCGATCGCGACCAGATCGGCTTGGCCTTTCACGACCACGTCTTCCGCCTGCTGCGGATGCAGAATCAGCCCGACCGCCATCGTCGGGATCTCCGCCTGGGTGCGGACGGCTTCCGCATAAGGCACCTGAAACGAATAGCCGCGCGGAATCCGCCCCGCCGTCGCCGAGCCCATCAGCCCGCCCGACGAGCAGTCGATCACGTCCGCGCCGCGCGCCTTGGCCTCGCGCACGAAGGCCAGCGAATCCTCGATCTCGATGCCGCCGTCGACACCGTCGACCGACGAAATCCGCACCGACAATGGCAGGTTGTCCGGCCACACCGCACGCACCGTCTCGATGATGTCGAGCGGGTAGCGCATGCGGCCTTCGCGATCGCCGCCATACGAGTCCAAGCGGCGGTTCGACAGCGGCGAGAGAAACTCGTGCAGCAGATAGCCGTGCGCGCAATGCACTTCGAGCATCTCGTAGCCGGCCTCGGCGGCGCGCAAGGTCGCGAGCCGCCACTGGTCGCGCAGCGTCGCCATGTCGGCTTCGGTCAATTCCTGCGGCGTCAGCCAGCCCGCGTCCATCGGGATCGGCGACGGCGCCACCACCTGCCACGGCATGTCGCCGCGCGCTTTATCGTCGGCGGTGAGCGCGGCATTGCCGAACCATGGCCGCTGCATGCTGGCCTTACGTCCGGCATGCGCGAGTTGAATCGCCGGCACCGAATTCTGCTCGCGAATGAAATCGGCGATGCGCTTCAGCGGTGCGGTCTGGCCGTCGTGCCACAGCCCGAGATCGCCATGGGTGATGCGGCCGTTCTCGGCCACCGCCGTCGCTTCGATCATCACGATGCCCGCGCCGCCTTGCGCGAACTTGCCGAGATGCACGAGGTGCCAATCATTGGCGATGCCGTCGATCGCGGAATATTGGCACATCGGCGACACGACGATGCGGTTTTTCGCGGTGACGCCGCGCAGGGTGAACGGCGAAAACAAGTGCGGCTGCGGCATCGATGGGTCCTGAGGTTATTTGTGTCGGTGGAGCGGCCGTCATATCCGATTTGATCGACGCCCGCGTCAAGATGCGGGCGCGGCCGGTTCAGGTCCCATGATCCGGCATCAAGATCGCCGCGACCTCGACGGCGGCATGGCTGTCGCTCGCCAGCAGATACTCCCCGCGCGCGAGCGTCGCGCCGCTGGCCAGAACCACCGCGCGTTTCGGGCAGATCCCGAAGCAGCCGGTCAGGACCACGCGCGGCCGCTTGCGGTCCTGCGCGGCGCTGCGACGTTTCAGTTCCGATTTGAGATCGCGTCGGAGCTGCTTGCCGTCGTCGATGCGGGATAGGCATTTTTTGCAGACGAGTATCGGCGACGCACGACGCGGACGAATGGTGACGAGAGATTTGGAAGCCATGCCGTCGATATAGGAACGATCGGCGCGATGGCGAGGTGAGCGCTGGAGCGGGCGGAGGGAATCGAACCCTCGTATGCAGCTTGGGAAGCTGCCGTTCTACCATTAAACTACGCCCGCGAGCGCCGTCGCACCTGACGATCTAGCCGACAGTTGCGTCCCACCGCAAGCAAAGGTGTGAGACAAAGCCCGTCATCACAACAATGCGGGGCGGACCTGCGGCACACCGGCCGGCTTGTCGCCCCAGCGCGTGAACACAACGCTGAGCGCCGACAGCAAGCCGAGCAGCACCATCGAGGATGCCGCCAGCACGAACAAGTTGTCGGCACTGGCGCCGCGCGAGGTCAACAACCAACCCCCGAGGCCGATGAACGCCAACCGCGCGGTCTGCGCCAGCACCGGGCCCAGCACCTTGGCCGCCCCCTGCGATGAGAAATACATCGACACCGACAGGCCGACGAAGGCGTAAAACGGCGCGGCCGTCTCGAGATAACGATGGCTCGCGGCGCGGACGCCGGGATCGTCGGTGAACAGATTGATCCACACATCGGGAAACAGCGCGACCAGCATCGCGACGGTGAACACCGACGCGAACGAGACGCAGGCCGCAGTCCAGGCGATGCGCCGCGCCCGCGCGACGCGGCCCGCGCCGATCGCCATGCCGATCATCGGCACCGACGCGACGCCGACCGCGAAAGCGACCGACGTCAGCATGAATTCGAGCCGCGCGCCGATGCCGTAGCCGGCCAACACCTCGTTGCCGAACCGCGCCAGCATGTGGGTGAAGATCGTCAGCGTCAGCACGTTTTGCAGCGGCGTGAAGCAGGCGATCGCGCCGACCTTCAGGATATCGACGAACAGCCGACGCTCGATGCGCAGGCCGCGCAGTTTCGGTTTGACCCTCGCGCGACCCGAAAAAATATACCAAGCCATGATGGCCGCGCCGATCGCGAAGGCGATCAGCGATCCCGCCGCAACGCCGCGCATACCGAATTGCGGCACCGGCCCGAGCCCGAGCCCGATGATGCCGCCCAGCACGATCTGGCAGGCCGCCGAATTGAAGATGATCGCGGAGGGCAACTTCATGTTGCCGGTGCCGCGCAGGATCGAGGCGAAGGTGTTCATCACCCATGGAATGATCGCGCCGCCGAAGAAAATCTGCACATAGCCGATGGCTTGATCGAGCACCGTTCCACGGCCGCCGAGCGCAGCCAGGACGGTCGGCCCGAACCACAACATGCCGACCATGAAGACGAGGCCGAAGCAGAGGCCGATCAGCAGCGCATGGATCGCCAGCGTCTCGGCGCGTGCCATGTCTCCGGCGCCGAGCGCGCGGGCGATCGCGGACGAGACGCCGCCGCCCATCGCGCCGCCCGACATCGTCATCATCAAAATCACGAAGGGAAACACCAGCGCCATCGCGGCCAATGACTCGGTGCCGAGCCGGCCGATATAGGAGGTCTCGGCGATGACGACGCAGGTGCCGGCGCTCAATGCCACGACGTTGGGCCACGACAGCCGCAGCAATGTGGACAGGATCGGCCCGTCGAGCAGCGGATTGGTCGCCGGCGCCGCGATCTCGGGCAGCGGCGGCTTGTCGCGCACGACGACCGGCAGTTCGGCGACGCCGAGATCGGACATTCCGTTCAAGACCCCTCGGGGCTCCCTCGGCCCGGTCTTCACCGCCGCGCCACGCTGTTCCTAGCATCGATCCGGCCCGCTGCCATGGGTTTGGGCGCAGAGTGGGTGTGCGGAAACGGGAGGGGAACCGACCACAGCGTCGTCGCACGGCAAGGGCCGTCCGGCGACGTCTTCGTCGTCCGGCCATGCCCGCGACCGGGCGATCCAGTATGCCGCGAGGTCCCGTTCGAACGCGAGGTCGCGGAATACTGGGCCACCCGCTCCAGTGCGCAATTGCGCACCAGGCGGGTGGTGACGTTTGTTTATGGGGCGAGCACCTACCCCACTTGCCACGTGAACGACGTGTCGCCCGACCGCGTGACGCGGATGCCGCGTCCGCAGCCGGCGGCGAGGCCCTCGACCAGCCCGTCGAGCAATCGCGCGCAGGCTGGATGCGCGTCGGCGACGCCGTCCATCAGCTTCCAGCTCGCCTGCACAATATCGTACCCCGTCCCCGACCGATCGAGCTGTGCGTCGTCGTCCTGCGCCAGCAACAGCGCGTGGAGAAACGGCGCGAAGTCGCTGGCATCGCCCCGGTCGAAACCGAGCGCCGCTGCGATCTCGTCGAAGTGCTGCATGCCGATCAATTTGCCGGTCAGGCGCAAAAGATACGCCGCATCCTCCGGCCCGAACACCTGCACCATGACAGGCGCAGCCGTGCGGACGTACTCCATCGCGTAGTTGCGATAGGCCTTTTCGAGCCGCTGTCTGGGCCAGCTTTCGACCGGAAGCGCCGGCGCTTTCGCCGGATCGAACAGGGGCGCTTCGAGATGCCGCGCGAAAACGACGCGCTGGTCGATCTCCAGCGGCGCGTCGGCGAGATGGTAATAGCCCTCCAATCCGTCCTGCCCGTCGACGCTCTGTTTGGTGCACACGAAGCCGAGCCTGAGATCGCCGAGCGCCACGCCGTTATTGCCGTGCCAGCCGCGCAGCATCGCGCGCGAGACCTCGCTCGGAATGCCGCAGATCGCCGTCCCGCGCCAAATCCAGCGCGGCGGCGGATAACGGATCCACGCCTTGCGGTCGCTTTCATACATGTATTCGACGTGGACGCCGCCGATCCAGTTCGACAGATAGTGGTATTGCGCCGCGGCGACCGCGGGCGGCAAGCCCGTAAGCCCGAGCTTGTCGAGGCCCGACAGAAACCGCTCCTGCTGCTGACGGCGAAACACCCGGAAGACAAACTCGGCGGCATCCGCCGTGCCCCGCCGCGTCACCACGGTCAGGATCAGGCCCGTGAAGAACGCGTGATAGAGATCAGCGACGCCGCGCCAGCGACGCCATTGCGCCTCGCGCTCGCTCTGTGTCGGCTGCGTCATGGCGGTCTCCCTTTTTTCAGCAGGCTTGCACAACCCGTTCGCACGTTTTCGGTTCGCACGTTTTCGGGCCTGGTGAAACGATTGCACGCCTCCGGCATTGGACCAACCGGGATGCGAGGAGCGACGATGCGACGAATGATGGCGAGAACGATCTGCGTCGGGGCGCTCGTGCTGCCGTTGATGGCCTGCAACGAACAGGCAACCGTGTCCGTCGAGCAAGGCTATGGCCCCTCGCCGACGCTGCCCGCGCCGAAAACCTCGATCTTCCCGACCGTCAACATCGCCAAGGCCACGAGCTGGCCCGAAGGTGCCACGCCGAAAGCCGCCGAGGGCTTTGCCGTCAAGGCGTTCGCCAAAGGCCTCGACCATCCGCGCACGATCTTCACGCTGCCGAACGGCGACGTGCTCGTGACCGAAACAACTGCGCCGCCGAAGCAAACGAAAAAGGGCGTCACGGATTACGTGATGGGCATCGTGATGGGTCGCGCCGGCGCAGGCGTGCCGAGTGCCAACCGCATCACGCTGCTACGCGACGCCGACGGCGACGGCGTCGCCGAAACCAGATCGGTCTTTCTCGAGGGGCTGATGTCGCCGTTCGGCATGGCGCTGGTCGGCAATGATTTCTACGTCGCCAATGCGGATGCCGTGATGAAGTTCGCCTACACGTCGGGCGAGATGACGATTACGACGCCAGGGACCAAGCTGGCGGATCTGCCGGGCGGCCCGCGCAACCATCACTGGACCAAGGACTTGATCGCCAGCAAGGACGGCACCAAACTCTACGCCACCGTCGGCTCGAACAGCAATGTCGGCGAGAATGGCATGGACGAGGAGAAAAACCGCGCCGCCATTCTGGAGATCGACCGCAGCAGCGGCGCGACGCGGCTGTTCGCGTCAGGTTTGCGCAATCCGAACGGCCCCGCGTGGCAGCCGTCGAGCGGTGCGCTGTGGGTCGTCGTCAACGAGCGCGACATGATCGGCAGCGATCTGGTGCCGGACTACATGACCTCGGTGAAGGACGGCGCGTTCTACGGCTGGCCCTACAGCTATTACGGCAGGAATGTCGACGTCCGCGTCGAGCCGCCGCGGCCCGATCTCGTCGCGAAATCGATCGCGCCGGATTATGCGCTCGGCGCGCACACCGCGTCGCTGGGGCTTGCATTCAACACCGGCGCGCTATTTCCGGAGACTTACAAGAACGGCGCGTTCATCGGCCAGCACGGCTCGTGGAACAGAAACCCCCGTAGCGGCTACAAGGTGATCTTCGTGCCGTTCTCGGCGGAAGGCGTGCCAGCGGGACGGCCGCAGGATGTGCTGACCGGCTTCGTCAACGACAAGGACGAGGCGCAGGGCCGCCCGGTCGGCGTGCGGCTCGACAAGCAAGGCGCGCTTCTGGTGGCTGACGACGTCGGCAACGTCATCTGGCGCGTGACGCCGGCCGGGTCGCAATCGGCCGACGCGAAGTAAGGTTCGGGCAGCGCGTCTTTGATCCACCCAAGTCGGGGTCCCCGCGTCCGCGGGGACGAACGGATATTCGACGGTTGGGTCCGGGATCGATTTGCATCGTCGCGCCGGACCGCCGATATTAAGCGCCGGGAGACGATGCATGCGGCTGACGGCCTCAGAGGTCGATGCGATCAAAACTTGCGCGAAGACGGTCTTCGGCGAGGGCGTGTCCGTGCGGCTTTTCGGATCCCGGACGAACGATGCAGCCGCCGGCGGCGATATCGATCTGTATATCGAACCGCCGTCCGACGAGCTCTCGACGCTGCGAAACGAACTGGCCTTCAAGCTCAAATTGATGGACGCGATCGGCGACCAGCGCATCGATGTGGTGCTGCGGTCTCCTATGGGCACTCGGCGGCCGATCGACCGCATCGCAAGCGAAACAGGGATTCCCCTCCTGTGAGCGCGGCCTATCAACCGAACGACCTTTTGGAAGCCAATTTGCGCGGCGCGAACAAGGTCGCGGCGCGACTTGTGTCGCTCGATCGCATCGCTTCGATGATGCCGCTCGACGCCGAAAAAGTAGATCGTTTCAGCGATGACGACGAAGAACGTTTCGATGCGTTTATTTATAGGTTCAACTCGCTGACCGCGATGGTTCAGGATCACATCACGCGCGGCATTCTCTTGTGCGAAGAGGAAGACGCCGGCGGATCGAAACGGGATCAGCGCCATGTGATGGAAAAGCTCGGCGCGCTGAAGCCGGAATTGCAATTCGGCACGCTTGCCGAACTGCGCAATCGGATCGCTCACCACTATCCCGATGATAACCGCAAGCAAGCCGAGATCATGAACGAGGTTTTTGCGAGGTCGCAGGATTTGATCGCGGGCTACAATATGGCGCTCGCCTATGCCGACGCCAAAATCTTTCAAGGCGGCCTCGGCATCCTCCCGGTCGCCACCAGCAGTGCCTAAACGGCGCCTTCACTTGCCATTGATGCGCTCGTCCTTGACGACGTGAAGGCGCGGTCGTGGCCGGACGTCGAGGGTGTCGTAGATGTCGTTCGGTGTTATCGACATTGCCAGCGAAGGAAGAGTGATCAGCGTTTCGAATTCTTCAACCGTCGTCTCGGTCCACGTGCCGTCGTCTTGCCGCCGGTGAATTGTCACGAGAGCGATCTCCGACTCGATTTGCAGAATCGTTTCGATGCTTTCGACGCTTTGGTATTCCCGCAATTTAGCCCCGTAGTCGAACACGGCAGTGCCCGACGACGACACCTCGACCACGATCGTGGGCCTGGACGCCGTCAGGGCCGCGGCATTGGCCGGGCCGCAATCGACGACGACATCCGGATATCTGACGGTGTCCGGCCCGGTCTGCACGGCCGTGTCGCTCGACGTGGTGCGACAACCTTTCCGCTTTCCTGCGGGGACAAAGGCCGCCTGCACATTGCTGCAAATGACATTATGGCCCTCTTTGGCACCGGCCATGGCGTAGGCCACGCCGCGCACGAGCTCGAAGCGACCATCGCGACCGGCAATGGCCTTGAAGAACTCATCGATGGTGAGTTTTTCCTCTTCGAGAATCGTCATCTGTCCCCGTCAAGACGAGCTGCGCGCAATCGAACCCGTCCGAGAAATGTTACACCGGGGAAGGCACCGAGCAAACCGCGATCCTACGTCGACACTCTCTAACGGCCGTCCCAAACGACAAGCCGCTACGCCCGGAAATGCTTCGACAGTTTCAGCGTCTGGCCCTGATAGTTCGAGCCGATGCGCTGGCCGTAGAGGGCATCGGGCCGGTCGAGCATCTTCTCGTAAACGAGGCGGCCGACGATCTGGCCGTGCTCGAGGATGAACGGCACCTCGCGCGAACGCACTTCGAGTACCGCGCGCGAGCCCTGCCCGCCCGCGCCGGCATAGCCAAAGCCGGGATCGAAGAAGCCGGCGTAATGCACGCGGAATTCACCGACCAGCGGATCGAACGGCACCATCTCGGCGGCGTAATCCGGCGGTACCTGCACCGCTTCCTTCGACGCCAGGATGTAGAACTCGCCGGGATCGAGAATCAGGCTGCCGTCGGGCCGCGCGGATATCGCCTCCCAGAACTCGTCGACCGCATAGCCGCCGCGGCGGTCAATATCGATCACGCCGGTATGCCGCTTGGCGCGATAGCCGACGAAACCGCTGGCGTTCTCGCCTGAGAGGTCGACGCTCAGCGCCACGCCGTTGTTGAGATCGGCGTCGTCCGCATCGACCAGCCGCTCCAGATCGTGCAGCGCGTCGAGTTCATCGGCGTTC
>JANMAN010000097.1:0-1557 GCA_031359885.1 Tardiphaga sp.
TGATCGCGATGGCCGGGCGGATGGCGAACGTGCTGGTCGATCGCGGCGTGAAAATCGGCGACCGCGTCGCTGCCCAAACCGAGAAATCCGTCTCAGGTCTGGTGCTGTATCTCGCGACCGTCCGCGCCGGCGCGATCTATCTGCCGCTCAACACGGCCTACACGTTGAACGAGCTGGATTACTTCATCACCGATGCCGAACCGTCGCTGATCGTCTGCGATCCGTCCAAAGCCGACGGCCTGAGACCCATTGCCACGAAGGTCGACGCCAAGGTCGAAACGCTCGGTGCGGACGGCAAGGGCTCGTTCACCGATGCCGCGAAAACCATGTCGCCGGATTTCGTCACCGTGCCGCGCGGCCATGACGACCTCGCCGCGATCCTTTACACGTCGGGCACCACCGGTCGCTCCAAGGGCGCGATGCTGAGCCACGACAATCTCGCATCGAATTCGCTGACGCTGATCGATGTCTGGCGCTTCACCGACAGCGACGTGCTGATCCACGCGCTGCCGATCTATCACACGCACGGCCTGTTCGTGGCGAGCAACGTCGCGTTGTTCGCGCGCGCGTCGATGATCTTCCTGCCGAAATTGGATCCGGTGCAGATCATCAATCTGATGGACCGTGCCACGGTCATGATGGGCGTGCCGACCTTCTACACGCGGCTCTTGCAAAGCCCGTCGCTGACGCGCGAGGCGACGCGGCACATGCGGCTGTTTATTTCGGGGTCCGCGCCGCTCTTGGCCGACACGCATCGCGAATGGATGGCGCGCACCGGCCATGCCGTGCTGGAGCGATACGGCATGACCGAGACCAACATGAATACGTCGAACCCTTATGACGGCGAGCGTGTGCCGGGTGCGGTCGGCCCCGCACTGCCGGGCGTCAGCGTCCGCGTCACCGATCCGGAAACCGGAAAAGACATTCCGCACGAAGAGATCGGCATGATCGAGGTCAAGGGCCCGAACGTGTTCAAGGGCTATTGGCGGATGCCGGAAAAAACCAAAGCGGAATTCCGCGACGACGGGTTCTTCATCACCGGCGACCTCGGCAAGATCGATCACAACGGCTACGTCCACATCCTCGGCCGCGGCAAGGATCTGGTGATCTCCGGCGGCTTCAACGTCTATCCGAAGGAAATCGAAAGCGAGATCGACGCCATGCCGGGCGTGGTCGAAACCGCCGTGATCGGCGTACCGCACAAGGATTTCGGCGAAGGCGTCACCGCCGTGGTGGTGATGGACGGCAAGACCACGCTCGACGAGGCCCAGGTGATGGCCGGGCTCGACGGGCGGCTGGCGAAATTCAAAATGCCGAAGCGCGTGATCTTCGTGGACGAACTTCCGCGCAACGCGATGGGCAAAGTGCAGAAGAATATTTTGCGGGAAACTTATAAGGCGATCTACGGGTAGCTGTCATTCCGGGATGGGCCACGTCAGTCGGCGAAGCCGACAAGTGGCACAGGCCCGGAATCCATACTCCCTGTCGTGGTTATGGATTCCGGGCTCGCATATTCGCCGTCAAAGATAACGGCAAACATGCGCCCCGGAATGACGC
>JANMAN010000100.1:0-2055 GCA_031359885.1 Tardiphaga sp.
TCGACGATGTCGGCCACCGCGCCGCTCGGCACACCGAGCAGGAACACCGGCAAGGTCGACGCGGTCTGCACCAGCGCGACCATGATCGGATTCGTCGTCAACGACGTCATCAGCCACGCCGCCGCCACGTCGTTCATCCACATCGTCATGTTGGCCGCCAGCCAGGCGAACCACAGGCCGCGGAAGACGCTTTCGCGCAGTGGAGCGAGCGCGGCGAAATTCATTCGAATGCAATCAAGAAGTCGCAGCGCTTGTCGTCACACGTCGATGTGTGCCGAACTCTGGATCTGCGGCAGCCATTCGGCGAGATGCCCCGCGATGCGATTCGCGGCGTGCCCGTCCCAGAGCGCCGGGATCTGCCCGCGCTTGCTTCCGTTGAAAATGCAATCCCAGACGGCCCGCGTCGCCAGGGCCCGGCTACTGCCAACCGATACCGTTTTGCCGATCGCCGCCGTCTCCATGCGCTGCGGATTAAGGCCCAGCATCAGGCACGGGATCCCCAGGGCCGCAGCTTCTTCCTGCAAGTTCCAGGAATCGGTGAGCACGCAGGTCGCGTTGCGCAGCAGCTCCACGTAAGGCACGTAGGCCTGCACCGGAATACAGGCGATCCGCTCGCGTGCGATGAGCGAGTCCAGCCGGAACTTCTTGAGTTGCTCTTCGACGCGCGCATGCATCGGCCAAATCAGCGGCACGTCGCGGCTGACATCCTTGAGGAGCGAGACGAGCTCGGAAAGATTTTGACTCTCGCCGACGTTGACGCGCTTGTTCAGCACGACCAGTGCGTGGCCGTTGCGATCGGTGAGAAAGCCCTTGGGCGCGCCGCTCGGCGCGCCGCCAAGCGGCGAGCCGAGCAAACTCCGAAGCGCGTTCTGCAACGAATCGACAAACAGGGCACCCACAGACTGGACCCGGTCGGCCGGCAGACCTTCCGCGGCCAGTGTGGCTGCCGCTTCGGTCTCGCAGACGTAGAGCATGTCGGCCAGGTCGTCAGTCAGCTTGCGCGTCATGTCGGTCGCCGCCGAGCTTTCCTGGGCGCGCAGCCCGGCGCCGATGTGGGCTACCGCCACGCCCTTTCTGCGCGCGACCAAACCGCAGGCGAGTGCTGCGTCGCTGCCGTCGATCAAGATCACCGCGCAAGGCTGGCTGTGATCGATCACGAACTCGAACTTTTTCATCAACTCTGCGGCCTGCTCGGCGTAGGTGCCGCCTGTGACATCGAGATTGACGATACTGCCGGCCGCCACCAGCCCGTCGAAAAAGTCAAGGTTGATCTCGAGCGCATTGTTTCTGTAAACGCGCACGAGCTTTGTCGCCGGCAAGTCATTTCGGGCGGCTATCGCTTTCAGCAAAGGGGCGATCTTGATGTGGTCGCTGTAGCCGCCAACGACACAAAGCATCGGCCCGTACGACCGCGCAGCGCTTTGTTCGGGTCGTCGTGAGCGTGCCGATGCCGGGTCTGCCGCGTCTGACATTTCTGCGTCGGCAGCGTGGTCGGTGGCGGGCTCCTGCCGGTTGGAGGACGAGTTCGCCACGAACGTCGGCGGCGGTTCGTCGCGACCCTGCGTGTCGCCGATCTCGACGCGCAAGTCGCGCGCGGTTTGCGCCACCGTGGCCGCGTCGATTCGCGTCTGGTGGGTCAGGAAGCGCGAGAGCAATAGACGATTGCACAGCAGGTTGATTTTTCGCGGTACGCCTTGTGTCCAGCGGAAGATCTCGCCGAAGGCTGCCGCATCGAAGCTCGGATGGCCATTCCAGCCGACTTTGCGCAGGCGGTGCTCGATGTAGTCGCGGACCTCGGTTTGATCGATCGGGCCGAGGTGGCAGCTGACAACGACACGCTCGCGCAAAGCCCCGAGGTCCCGGGATGAGACGATTGCGCGCAACTCGGGCTGCCCGACGAGGCAGATCTGCAGCGGGGCCATTTCGTTCGGTCGTGGCGCCATCAGTCCGACCAGCTGCTCGAGCGCACTTTGGTGCAGGTTCTGGGCTTCGTCGATGATCAGCACCGCTCGGCGCGATTCGCGGTGCAGACCGGCGAGAAACTGCCGCACCGTC
>JANMAN010000144.1:0-9492 GCA_031359885.1 Tardiphaga sp.
CCCGACGATCCGCACGGCGTGCACCTCAAAGGCATCTCCCTCGAACTCCGTGGTGGTGAAATTCTCGGCATCGCCGGTGTCGCCGGCAACGGCCAGGACGAATTGTTCGCGGCGTTGTCGGGCGAACGAAAAGCCCCCGAACATTCGTCGATCGTCATCGACGGCCACGCTGCCGGGCATCTGACCATCACCCAGCGTCGGAAGCTCGGCGCGGCCTTCGTGCCGGAAGAACGCCTCGGCCACGGCACCGCGCCGCGCATGCGGCTCTCAGAAAACGCGCTGCTGACGGGCCACGCGGCGAGCGGCATGGTCGATTACGGTTTCGTCAACACCGCCGCCACGCTGTCGAGCGTCGATCGTGCGACCAAGGCGTTCGACGTTCGCAAGGCCAAGCGCGATCCAGAGGCCGCGAGCCTGTCCGGCGGAAATCTCCAGAAGTTCATCGTGGGCCGGGAAATCCTGCGCAATCCCGTCGTGCTGGTGGTCAGCCAGCCGACATGGGGCGTCGATGCCGGAGCTGCCGCGGTCATCCGTCAAGCGCTGCTCGATCTCGCAGCGGCCGGTGCCGCGGTTCTCGTGACGTCGCAAGACCTCGACGAACTCGCCGAGATCGCCGACCGCATCGCTGTCATGTTTCACGGCCATCTCTCCGAGCCGATCGCGACGGCCCACGCCAGTCGCGAAAAGCTCGGTCTGTTGATGGGTGGCAGCACGTTGATCGAGAAGGAGACGGCCGATGCAGTTGGTGCTTGAAAAGCGCGCCGAACGCTCGACGACCATCGCCGTCGTCTCGCCGTTGATCGCCATCGCGCTCACGATTGTGACCATGAGCATCCTATTCGTCATGCTCGGCAAAAATCCGATCATGGCGTTGGGCGTCTATTTCATCACGCCGCTGACCGATTCCTATTCGCTGCAAGAGATCGCGGTGAAGGCCACACCGCTGATCATGATCGCGGTTGGCTTGTCACTCTGTTATCTGGCCAACACCTGGAATATCGGTGCGGAAGGCCAGTTTCTCGTCGGAGCGGTCGCCGGAAGCTGGCTCGCCGTCAAGACGCAAGGCACCGACGCCGGCACTTGGGTTTTGCCGGCGATGCTGTTTCTAGGCGCCGCCGGGGGCGCGCTTTATGCGCTGATCCCGGCGATCTGCAAGGTTCGCTTCGGCGCGAGCGAAATCCTCACCAGCCTGATGTTGGTCTATGTCGCGGACCTGCTGCTCGACTATCTCGTGCGTGGGCCGTGGCGCGATCCCGCCGGGTTTAATTTTCCGACCACGGCGGAATTCGATGCCAATGCCGTCGTGCCACTGCTGATCGAAGGCGGCCGGCTACATTATGGCTCCATCGTTGCGCTCGTCGTCGTCGCCGTCGCCGCGATCATGCTGAGGCGCACCATCAAGGGATTCGAAATCAGGGTGGTCGGCGCGGCACCGCGCGCCGCACGGTTCGGCGGCTTCAACTCCAATCAACTGGTGCTGCTGACGTTTGCGATCTCCGGCGCACTCGCAGGGCTTGCGGGAATCATCGAGGTCGCGGGGCCAATCGGGCACCTGCAACCGAGCATATCGCCGGGCTATGGCTTCACCGCGATCATCGTCGCGTTCTTAGGCCGGCTCAATCCGGTTGGAATATTAATTGCAGGACTTTTTCTAGCGCTGACGTTCATCGGCGGCGAGCAGGCGCAGATCGCAATGAAAATTCCGCTCGATATCACCAAGATCTTTCAAGGCATCCTTCTGTTCTACGTGCTGGCCTGTGACTCGCTCATTCTCTACCGGATCAAGCTCGTGATGCCGCAACGCAAGGTCGAAAAGGTCGCCGATGGGGTTGCTTGAGGCCATCATCCTCGCGGTGCTCGCGGCCTCGACGCCGCTGCTGATCGCGGCCAGCGGCGAGTTGATCGTCGAGCGCGCAGGCGTGCTCAATCTCGGCGTCGAGGGCATGATGATCGTCGGCGCGGCCTGCGGCTTCGCGGGTGCATGGTGGACCGGCTCGACATTCTTCGGCGCGCTAGCCGGCATCTTCGCAGGCATCGTGCTGTCGCTGATCTTCGCGGCGATGACGCTCGGCCTTGCCGTCAATCAGGTCGCAACTGGACTTGCGTTGACGATCCTCGGCGTCGGCATTTCCGGTCTGATCGGCGCGGGCTTCGTCGGCGAACGCATAACCTCGGCACCGAAGCTGTTCATTCCCGGCTTCACGGAAATTCCTTTCGTCGGACGTATTTTTTTCGGGCAGGACGCCTTCGTGTACGGCTCGATCGCGCTGATCGTCGGCATCTCCTGGTTCTTGTATCGCACGCGGCCGGGCCTGATCCTGCGTTCGGTCGGCGACAATCACGTCTCGGCCCATGCACTCGGCTATCCGGTGCTCCGCATCCGCATGTTCGCTGTGATGTTCGGCGGCGGATGCGCCGGGCTCGCGGGCGCGTATCTGCCGCTCGCCTACACGCCGTTCTTTATTCCCGGCATGACCGCCGGCCGCGGTTGGATATCTCTCGCACTCGTCGTGTTCGCATCATGGCGACCGGCGCGGCTGGTGATCGGCGCATATTTGTTCGGCGCGGTCACGATCCTGCAATTGCATGCGCAAGGCTGGGGCGTCGGCATTCCGTCGCAACTCATGTCAGCGCTGCCCTACCTCGCAACCGTGATCGTCCTGGTGCTGATCTCTCGCGCCCGCACCGGCGGCTCGGTGGGGCCGGCAGCGCTCGGCACCGTGTTCGTGCCAGATCGATAATGCAAATCAGGACCGTGCGAAGCGGGGCGCAGCGGTCCTTCAAACGATGTCCCCTCGATGTGAAACGGAGAAGCGTATGAACAGGATCGTGATGGCGGCTGCGGCAGCAGTCTTGGCGAGCGGCCTTGGCGTGACGGGCGCGGCAGCGGCCGACAAGCTGAAAGTCGGCTTCGTCTATCTCGGCCCGGTCGGCGATTTCGGCTGGACTTATCAGCACGAGATGGGCCGCCAGATGATCGTCAAGGAATTCGGCGACAAGATCGAGACCACTTACCTCGAAAACGTCAGCGAAGGCCCGGACTCCGAGCGCTCGATCGAACAACTCGCACGCGCCGGCAACAAGCTGATCTTCACGACGTCGTTCGGTTACATGGATCCGACGATCAAGGTCGCGAAGAAATATCCGAACGTGATGTTCGAGCATGCCACCGGTTTCAAGCGCGACAAGAATGCCGGCACCTATTCGGGCCGCTTCTATGAAGGACGCTACATTCAAGGCCAGATCGCCGCGAAGATGTCGAAGAAGGGCGTGCTCGGCTATATCGGCTCGTTCCCGATCCCGGAGGTCATTTCCGGAATCAACGCGACCATGATCGCTGCGCAAAAGATCAACCCGGACATCAAGATCAAGGTCATCTGGGTCAACACCTGGTTCGATCCGGGCAAGGAAGCCGATGCCGCGAAGGCGCTGATCGATCAGGGCGCGGACGTCATCATGCAGCACACCGACAGCCCGGCCGCCGTGCAGGTCGCATCCGAGCGCGGCGTGTTCGCCTTCGGCCAGGACTCCGACATGATCAAATTCGGTCCGAAGACGCAGCTCACCGCCGTTACCAACAATTGGGGTCCGTATTACGTCGAGCGGGTCAAGGCCGCCCTCGACGGCAAATGGAAGCCGGACGACACATGGGACGGTCTCAAGGATAAGATGGTCGTGATGGCGCCCTACACCAACATGCCGGACGACGTAAAGAAGATGGCGATGGAGACCGAAGCCGCCATTATTGCCGGCAAGCTGAAGCCGTTCGCGTGCCCGATCATGGGTCAGGACGGCAAGGCGGTCGAATGCAAAGGCGAAGGCGCGCTCGCCGACGGCCAAGTGCTCGGCATGAATTTTTACGTCAAGGGCATCGACGATAAAATTCCGGGGAAGTGAGTTCAAGTCACCGCAAATGCTGCCGTCATCCTGAGGTGCGCGCGCTCTTTCTCGCGCGCGCCTCGAAGGATGGCCACGACCATGACTGGCATCACTTGACATCATCCTTCGAGGCTTGCCTCGCGCCGCAAGTGCGGCACAAGGCAAGCACCTCAGGATGACGACTGCATCGCCCTTGCCTCAGCACTATGTCGCGCGATCAGATCCGCCACATCGAACCCCGGAATGGCGCCGCTTTCCACGACCCACTTCCCGCCGACCATCACGCGATCGGCGCGATGCGCGCCGCATAGCACGAGTGCCGCAACAGGATCGCCGTACCCCGAGAAGCGCAACTCGTCGAGCTTGAACAGCGACAGATCGGCCATTTTGCCGACCGCGATCTCGCCCAGCTCCGGTCGCCCGACGCAAGCCGCTGAGCCTTTCGTCGCCCACCGCAGCGCGTCCTTATGGCTAACGCGGTTCACGCCGTAACGCGCCCGCTGCAACAAAAACGCGGCGCGCAACTCTTGCATCAGATTCGAGCCGTCATTCGACGCCGAGCCATCGACGCCAAGGCCGATCGCCACTCCGGCTTCTTCCATCTCGCAAACCGGACAACAACCCGACGCGAGCAACTGATTGCTGCACGCGCAATGGCTGATGCTCGTGCCGGCGCGCCCGAGACGTTTCATCTCAGTCGCATCGAAATGGACGCCATGCGCAAGCCACGTTCGGCTGTTGAGCCAACCGCATTGTTCGAGATAATCCAGCGGCCGACAGCCCAGCGTCTCCAGACAAAATGCATTCTCATCTTCAGTCTCAGCGAGGTGCGTATGCATGCGAACATCGAGCTTCTCGGCCAGCGCAGCGGTCGCGGTCATCAGCGACGTCGTCACCGAAAACGGCGAACACGGCGCGAGAGCGATCTGCACCATCGCATCCTCTCCGCGCTCATGATGCTTGCCGACGACGCGGGCGCTGTCGGCCAGAATCGCATCTTCGTCCTGCACCACACTGTCCGGCGGCAGGCCGCCATCTTTTTGCGAGCGGTTCATCGAACCTCGCGTGAGCAGCGCGCGCATCCCAAGCCGTCTGGTAACGCCGACCTCGATATCGACGGCGTCTTCCAGGCCTGCCGGAAACACGTAATGATGATCCGTCGTCGTCGTGCAGCCGGACAGCAGCAATTCCGACATCGCTACGGTGACTGCGAGTTCGAGCGATGCCGGCGTCAGCCTCGCCCAGATCGGATACAAAGCTTGCAGCCAAGGAAACAGTTCGCGGTCGAGCGCCGCGGGTAGCGCCCGCGTCAGCGTCTGATAGAAATGATGATGGGTGTTGATCAGGCCCGGCAGCACGACATGTCGGGATGCATCGAAAACCGCCACGTCCGCCGTTGCTGGCGTCTTGCCGGCGTCCACCAGTTCGACGATGCGGCCGTCCTTGACGACGAGCCCGCCCGCGGCATTATCGGCGAATATGCCCAACGGGTTCTTGATCCAGATGGCCTGCATGCGATCTCTTGACCTCTTCAGCCGCGTCCCCTCGACGCTTCCTCGCCCGTGCAAATCGCAGTCCAAAGTTGGCGTCGGTCTTGCAAGCCTGAGTCAGCGATGGACCTGAACACGATCACAGCAGTGGCGCAGCCGCAATCCCGCGCCGACCTGCCCCCTTGGACAGCAGGCGACGCATGGCTTGCCGGCGGGACATGGCTTTATTCCGAGCCGCAAACGCATCTGACGCGGCTGATCGACCTTGCCGATCTGAAATGGCCGGCGCTGACGATCGGCGAGACGCATCTTACCATCGCCGCGACTTGCACCGTGGCGCAACTCGACGCGCTGATCTGCCCGCCGGACTGGATCGCATCGCCTTTGATCGCGCAATGCGCCCGTGCGTTTCTGGCGTCGTTCAAAATCTGGAAGACCGCGACGGTCGGCGGCAATTTGTGTCTGGCCTTGCCGGCCGGACCGATGATCGCACTATGTGCGGCACTGGACGGCGAATGCCTGATCTGGTGCGCGGACGGCAGCGAGCATCGCATGCCTGTCGCCGATTTCGTCACCGGTAACATCAGCAATGCGCTCGTACCCGGCGAGTTGCTCCGGCAAATCGATATTCCGATCGCCGCGCTCAAACGCCGTTCGGCCTTTCGTCAAATCTCGCTGACACCGGTCGGTCGGTCCGGCGCGTTGCTGATCGGCAGCGTCGATGCGGACGGACGCATGGCGCTGACGGTGACGGCTTCGACCGTGCGACCGGTCCAACTATCGTTCGCGGGCCTGCCCAATGCCGATGATCTGCGCGACGCGATCCTGCATCGCATTGCCGATGGACTTTATCACGATGACGTTCACGGCAGACCCGACTGGCGCAAGGCGATGACGTTTCGGCTGGCCGAAGACATCCGCGTCGAATTGCAAAGCCCGCACACATGAAGTTCGAATTGAACGGCATCACCGTCGCGACCGATGCCGCCGCCGGGCAATGCCTGCGGACATTGTTGCGCGAACTCGGCACCTTCGGCGTCAAGAAGGGTTGCGATGCCGGCGATTGCGGCGCTTGCACCGTGCTGCTCGACGGCGATCCCGTGCATAGCTGCATAATTCCGGCCTTTCGTGCCGCCGGCCATGCGATCACGACCATCGAAGGTCTCGCGGCAACAGGCGAAACCCATCCCATGCAGCAGGCATTTCTGGACGCGCAGGCGTTTCAATGCGGCTTCTGCACGTCGGGCATGATCCTCACCTGCGCGTCGCTCAATCAGGCGCAGCGCGCAGACCTCGGACAATCGCTGAAAGGCAATCTCTGCCGCTGCACGGGCTATCGCGCCGTCGAAGACGCGCTAAACAACAAGACCAATTGCGAGGATGCGGCTCCCGGCACCGCTTTCGGTCGCAGCCTGCCCGCCCCGGCCGGACCTGAGGTCGTCAAGGGGACCGCGCGTTACACGTTCGACGTGGCGCTCGAAGGTCTGCTTCATATCCGCATGCTGCGCTCACCGCATGCCCATGCGCGCATCGTCTCGATCGATAAAAGCGCGGCGCTCGCGATGCAAGGCGTCCACGCGGTGCTAACGCACGGGGATGCGCCGACAAAACTGTTTTCGACCGCGCGACACGAACACGCCACGATGGACCCGACCGACACCCGCATCCTCGACGAAGTCGTGCGTTTCGTCGGCCAGAAAGTTGTAGCCGTCGTCGCCGTGAGCGAGGCTATCGCCGACGCCGCCTGCCGCGCGATCGAGGTCGTCTACGACGTGCTGCCGGCGGTGATCGATCCAGCGGACGCCATCACACCGGGCGCGCCGGCGATTCATCCCGACAAAAATCCCGCGCACCGCGTCAGCAATTCCGCCCGCAATATCGTCGCCGAAAGCCATGGCGAGTTCGGAAACGTCGCGGTCGCGCTGGCAAATTCGGCCGCGAAATTCGAGGGCACATTTCAGACGCAGCGGGTGCAGCACGCGCATCTGGAAACCCATGGCGGCCTCGCCTGGATCGCGCCGGACGGCACGCTCACCGTGCGCTCCTCAACGCAAACACCGTTCCTGACACGGCGCGCGCTGTGCGAGCTTTTCGATCTTCCGTTCGACAAAGTCCGCGTGTTTTGCGAACGCGTCGGCGGCGGCTTCGGCGGCAAGCAGGAGATGTTCGTCGAGGACATTCTTACGCTTGCTGCGCTGAAAACCGGTCGCCCTGTGAAATGGGAGCTGACCCGCGAGGAACAGTTCATCGCGACTTCGACGCGGCATCCGATGCGCGTCCACGTCAAAGCCGGCGCGGACATCAACGGAAAGCTCACTGCGTTGCACATCGACGTGCTGTCCAACACCGGCGCTTACGGCAACCATGCCGGCCCCGTGCTGTTTCACGGCTGCAGCGAATGCCTGAGCGTTTACAATTGCGCAAACAAGAAAGTTGATGCCGTCGTCGCCTATACCAATACGGTGCCGGCGGGTGCATTTCGCGGCTACGGATTGCCGCAAACATTGTTCGCCGTCGAAGCCGCGATTGACGATCTCGCGCGCCAGTTGAACATCGACCCCTACGAGTTTCGCCGCCGCAACGTGGTGACACCCGGCGACCCGATGGTCTCTCCCGTCGGCGAACCGCATCACGACATCATCTATGGCAGTTACGGCCTCGACCAATGCCTCGATCTCGTCGAAGCCGCGATGCAGGTCACGCAACCACCGCACGGTCTGTCGCCCGATTGGCTGATCGGCGAGGGCATGGCATTGACGATGATCGACACCGTGCCGCCCGGCGGACATATCTCGGAGGCGACGATCGCGCTGCGCGCCGACGGCGGCTTCGATCTCACCGTCGGCACCGCAGAATTCGGCAACGGCACCAGCACCGTCCACAAGCAGATCGCGGCGACCGCGCTAAATACCACAGTCGATCGTATTCATCTGAAGCAATCCGACACCGCCCATGGCGGACACGACACCGGCGCGTATGGCTCAACCGGGACATTCGTCGCGGGCCGCGCGACGCAGGCGGCGGCGGACAATCTCGCCGCGATGATGAAAGACGCTGCGAACGGCGCGTTGCTCAGCGCGAGCGGCACCTCCGCCGGAACGCCGCGCTCGGTCGCGTATAACGTGCAGGCGTTTCGCATCGCCGTGAACAAGACCAGCGGCGAACTCAAGATTTTGAAAAGCGTGCAAGCCGCCGATGCCGGCCGCGTCGCCAACCCGATGCAGTTGCGCGGCCAGATCGAAGGCGGGGTCGCGCAGTCGCTCGGCGCAACGCTGTACGAGGAGATGGTGATCGATGCGACCGGTCGCGTCGTCAATCCGAAATTTCGCGACTATCATCTGCCGTCATTCGCGGACATTCCGCGCACGGAAGTCTTGTTTGCAGATACGACTGACTCGCTCGGCCCGATGGGCGCGAAATCGATGAGCGAAAGTCCATACAATCCGGTCGCAGCCGCGATGGGCAATGCGCTGTTCGACGCGACGGGAATTCGTTTCACGCAGACGCCGTTCAAGCCGGACCGGCTGTTTGCGGAGTTGCGGAAAACGTTCGTGTAGACCTTGTTGAGAGGCAATGCGGTCAAACACTGACTGCCGTCATCCCCGACAAGCGCGATCTTTCGCGCGCAGAGCGGGGATCCAGTATTCCAGAGCATAAATGACGGGCGTACTGGTTCCCCGCGTTCGCGGGGATGACGGTCGTGCTTGTTTAGAGGACGGTGGCCATACGTCGGCCCGCTGATCACATCACCCCCGTCCGACCGTACATTCGATCTGGCCGTGCGGATCGTCGGTCGGCAGGAATACGTCGTTGTTGTTGTCCATGCCGAAGGCCGACAAATTCATCAAGATAAAGTGGATGTTCGGACACGCCATGCTGATTTCCGAAATCTCCGGCACGGCGGCGAGCGCCGCTTCGCCCATGTGATACAGGCTGTTCTGCACGCTCGGGCTGTAGGTCGTCGCGAACACTTTCAGCAACGTGTCGAGAATGGTCTTGTTCGCCGCCGTATAGCTCGCAGGCCTGCCGGTCCATTTCCACGACGCGACCATCGATGTCGCGCACATCCGATCAGCGGTCGGCTGGATCGTCGAATATTTGTCTTTGTAGAAATTCTCCCAGC
>JANMAN010000145.1:0-9827 GCA_031359885.1 Tardiphaga sp.
TTGTAGTAGCGGGCGCGCTCCCAGAACTTCGGCCGGCCGATACCGGTTGAGCGGTGACGGCCGACGATGCGGCCGTTCTGATCCTCGCCCTTGATTTCATAAACGAAAATATCCTGGGTGGTGATGACGTCGCCTTCGGTACCGAGCACCTCGGTGATGTAGGTGATGCGGCGCGAACCATCGCGCAGACGCGCGGCCTGCACGACGACGTCGATCGATGCGCAGATCATTTCGCGAATGGTGCGCGACGGCAGCGAAAAGCCGCCCATGGTGATCATGGATTCGCAACGCGACAGCGCTTCGCGCGGATTGTTGGCGTGCAACGTTCCCATCGAGCCGTCATGGCCGGTGTTCATCGCCTGGAGGAGATCGAACGCCTCCGGGCCGCGGACTTCGCCGACGATGATGCGTTCTGGTCGCATACGCAGACAGTTGCGCACCAACTCGCGCATCGTGATCTGGCCTTCGCCTTCGATGTTGGGCGGCCGGGTTTCAAGGCGGACGACATGCGGCTGCTGCAACTGAAGTTCGGCGGCGTCTTCGCAGGTGATGATACGTTCGTCGTCGTCGATATAGCGGGTCAGACAATTCAGCAGCGTCGTCTTGCCGGAGCCGGTGCCGCCTGAAATCAGCACGTTGGCGCGGCAACGACCGATGATCTGAAGAATGTCGGCGCCTTCGGACGAGATCGCGCCGAATTTGACGAGCTGCTCCAGCGTCAGCTTGTCTTTTTTGAACTTACGAATCGTGAGAGCCGGGCCGTCGATCGCCAATGGCGGTACGATGGCGTTGACGCGGCTGCCGTCCGCAAGGCGTGCGTCCACGATCGGCGACGATTCGTCGACGCGGCGGCCGACCTGGCTGACGATGCGCTGGCAGATGTTCAGCAATTGCTGATTGTCGCGGAAACGGATACCGGTTTTCTGAATGCGGCCGGCGACTTCGATGAAGACCGTCCCCGCACCATTGACCATGATGTCGGAGATATCGTCACGCGCCAGCAACGGCTCGAGCGGACCATAACCCAACACGTCGTTGCAGATGTCGTCGAGCAACTCTTCCTGCTCGGAGATCGACATCACGATGTTTTTGATCGCGATGATTTCGTTAACGATGTCGCGGATTTCCTCGCGCGCGGATTCGCCGTCGAGCTTGGCCAATTGCGCCAGATCGATCGCTTCGATCAGCGAACCGAAGATGGCTGCCTTGACTTGATAATACGTGTCGGAGCGACGCGCTTCGACGACCGGCGCAACAGAGCGCGCCGGCGCCAGCGGCGGCGACGCGACCTGCGGCGCAGTCGTGCGCGCGGCAGCGGCAGGAGCCGGCTGCGGGGCCGTCAGGACCGCTGCGGTCTGTGAATCGTTGTCCGATCCGCTACGCTTACCAAACACAATGACGCTCCAGCCGGTCCGTTATTTGGACCGCAATTTTTCGAGGAGTGGCGAGAGGAACGAGGATCGTGGCTTCTTGGTCTCGCCGCGGCCGGTGAGCCGCTGCGCGATCTGCAAAAAGATTTCGGTCGTGCGGTGCCCTGCCGCGACTTCGGCGATCATCTGGCCGTTGTTCGCGGCGAGGCCGAACATCTGCGGGTCGAAAGCGATCGTCGCAATCGGATCACACTCGATCGCGCGAGCGAATTCCTTCGCGGCTATTTCCGGGCGCTTCGGCACGCCGACCTGATTGAGGCAATACAGCGGGCTGCGGTCGTTAGGACGCGACGTCTTGAGCAGATCGTAGATGTTCTTGGTGTTGCGCAGATTGGCCAGGTCAGGTGCAGCGACGATCAAAATGTCGTCGGCCCCGATCAGAGCGCGCTTGGTCCAGCCGGACCATTGATGCGGTACGTCGAGGACGATGCACGGCATCGTGCTGCGCAGCGTATCGAAGATCGAATCGAAGGCTTCGACGCCGAAATCATAGACGCGCTCGAGCGTCGCGGGAGCCGCGAGCAAGCTGAGATGGTCGGTGCATTTCGACAGCAGGCGGTCGATGAAGGCGGTATCGATCCGGTCCGGCGAGAACACCGCGTCCGCGATGCCTTGCGGCGGATCTTGATTGTAATCGAGGCCGGCCGTGCCGAAGGCAAGGTCGAGATCGGCTACTACGGAATCCAGCGACAGGTCGCGCGCGATCGCCCACGCGACGTTATGCGCGATGGTGGATGCGCCGACGCCGCCCTTGGCACCGACCACCGCGATGATGCGGCCGACCGCCTTAGCTTCAGGTGCGGAGAACAGGCCGCAGATCGCGCGCACGACATCGAGCGGCGCGACCGGGCCGATCATGTAGTCGCTGACGCCGCGGCGCACCAATTCGCGATACAGCGTGACGTCGTTCACCTTGCCGATCACGACGACGCGAGTGCCGGCGTCGCAGACCGACGCCAACTGGTCTAGGCCAGCGAGAATGTCGTTACGGCCCTCGGTTTCGAGAACGATGACGTTGGGCGTCGGCGCCGTGCGATAGGCTTCGATCGCCGCCGCCATGCCGCCCATCTGGATTTTCAGATGCGCCTTGCCGAGCCGGCGGTCTTCGCCGGCCGACTGCACGGCTGCGGCGGTTTCCACCGTCTCGCAGAAAGCCTGCACCGATACGCGCGGTGCAGGCGCGATGTGTTCGTCCGCGGCCGGCGTTGCGGCGGGATCGTCCTGAGACTGGCGTGCGTAACTTATCATTGGCCCACACTGCTGATTTTGTTTTTGTCGGCATCCGGATAGGTCGTCGCGGTGCCCTGGCCCTGGCGATATTTATCCAGCGCGAAGGTGCGTCGTGCGTTGTAAGCCGGGGTTTCCGCGCGCGGCTGCACGAGGTCGGACGGATTGACGACCATCGCGGCGAGATTGCGCTGCTGCGCGCAGCCGAGATTGAAATAGGGTTTGTTGTCGAGATAAGTCCGGTTCTTGATCGACGGGCCGAGGTCTTCAGGCCAGGTGCCGCAAGGACCCGCGGTCGCGGTGATCTTCGGATAGTTGAGCCGGATGGTCGCGAACAGGCGCGGATCCTCTGGCTTGTAGTTGCGCGTGGCGATGCCGCGTGCGGGCACGCCAGCTTCGATCAGGAGCGAGCGCACTTCGCGATAGGAATCTTGAGCGGCCCGCGCATTGGGCGTGTGCGTCGGGACGTCGGCGGTGATGATGCCGGTGCCGTCGCGCAACCAGTTCTGTGCGAGCGAAATCACGTCAGCACGTTGCGTTGCCGAAAGGCCGCCGCGAGCAGTGCCGACGAAAACTTCGGTCGTCTGCGTGCCTTCCTGAATCGCGATCGGATGGCGCAGCCGGTAATCGTCGGGCACGCTTGCGGTCACGTCCTGCGCTGTGTGCGTGCAGCCGCCGAGCGCAAACGTCAGGCCAAGCAGCGCGCCGGCGATGGCGAGGCTGCGCGGAAAGCGGACGGGCATCTGGGTGGTCATGGTTAAATCCTCGTCCCGTCTCAATCCGTGATGAAGCCGAAGGCGCCGCGATAGCCGCGTGCGGGTTCGGTGCGGCCTGGCACGCCGTAGATGCGATTGACGCTGCCGAGCAGGTCGGCCTGCGGATCGGACGAGTCCGCGAAGCCGTCGTCGGGGCGCGACAGATCTTTTTGCGCCACTGCGCGCACGATGTAAGGCGTCACAAGCACCATCAATTCGGTGTTGTTGTTGACGAAGTCGCGGCTACGAAACAGCGATCCCAGCACAGGCAATTGCGCCATGCCGGGAAGCCCGCTGATCGCCTGCTTCGTCTGCTGCTTGATGAGTCCTGCCATGGCAATCGATCCGCCCGACGGAATTTCGACGGTGGTGTCGGCACGATTGGTGCGGATCGCCGGGATCGATGTCCCGCTGATCGTGACGGCGTTTTCCTGAGTGAGTTCGGACACTTCCGTGGCTACGCGGAGGCTGATGCGGCCTTCGCTGAGAACCACGGGGGTGAAGCCGAGGGAAATGCCGAATTTCTTGAACGTGATCTGCGTGGTGCAGCGTCCCGTCGTCGCGTCGCAGGTGTTGCCGCCGGGCACGGGAAACTCACCGCCAGCCAAGAAATTTGCCGTCTCTCCCGAGATCGCAGTTAAGCTTGGTTCGGCCAACGTGCGGATGATGCCGGCATTTTCCATCGCCTTCAGCGATGCCGTCACGGACGGCACGGAGCCGAACGATGCGGTCGCACTGTTGCCATCGACCAAGGTCCGGCCGAGAGCCGTGAACGGATTGGAGTTGTTGAATTTAACGACCGACGTGCCGTAGGACATCGTCGCCGACAGATCGACGCCGAGCTGCTTGACGATGTTGCGTTGAACCTCGGCGACCGTCACTTTCAGCGTGACCTGATCGCGGCCACGAACCGAGATGCTGTTGACGACCTTGTCGGCCCCACCGACGAGACGCGCTGCGAGATCGAACGCCTGCTGCGACTCGGCTTGGCTTGACGTCGATCCCGACAGCACGACGCCTTCGCCGATGCCTTCGACGCGGATATCAGCGCCCGGCAGCGTCTGCCGCAACGCGCCGCGGATGCCGTTAAGGTCGCGGGTGACTGCGATGTCGTAGGCCGCGATCTGCTGGCCGGCCGCATCGAAGAACACGATATTGGTCTGGCCGACCGTCGCGCCGATGATGTAGGCACGCTGCGCCGAACGCACGACCGCGTTGGCGATCTTGGGATCGGCAACGAGCACGTCCTTGATGTCACGCGGCAGATCGATGACGACCGACTTGCCGATGCCGAGCGGCAGAAAACGGGCGTTCAACTGCCCTGCGCTGCCCATCGCACCCGCGACCGGGTATTCGGCCGCAAGCGCCGGTAGAGCCGGCTGCAACGCAATCACGGCGGAGGCGCTAAGCGAGAGCGCGCGTACCAGCGCGGCTTTCAGCGGGCGTTTCGTCCTGAGGCGGATCATCGCTTGCGTTCCCATCACTTAACCGTCGTGGTGGTCTGCACGCCGTAGCGGACCACATTGACACTGCTTGTCTTGTTCGCGTTTTCGTCGGGAAGAACCTGCGGCGCGTTGGCGTCGGCCAAGGCGCGCAAGGCGAGCGACAGCGTGCCGCTTTGGCGCGCGCGAGCGAGATTTTCGGATTGCTCCGGACGAAGCTCGAGCGTCGCGGTCTTGCCGACGACCACCTTCTGCCCGTTTTTCTCTTCGATCGTCTGGTCGATCGCGAGAACTCGGATGTTGCTGAGAATGATTTCCGAATTGACGCCGTCGGTGGTTGCGCCGGCGCGGTCGGGTGTTTTTTCGCGTTTCGACAGGATCACGTCGACGCGGTCGTTCGGCAGGATGAAGCCGCCAGCACCGGTTTCAGGCGAAATTTCGGTCGAGACAGCGCGCATGCCGGTCGGCAGGATCGCCGCCATGAATCCCGAGCCGTTGGCCCTGACGAGCTTCTGTTCGCGGATCGGCTCGCCTGCGATAAAAGGCGAACGCGCGATGGAGCCCGCGATCTGTGCCGCAGCGTCGGGGCGTTCGGTCCGTCGCAGAAAACTGCCGCTGGCTGTCGCCGCTGGCCACTGTTGCCACTGCACGTCGTCCGGGCCGACGGCCTGGCCCAAATTGATATCGCCCTTGGCGATCAGAATATCCACGGTCGGCAGTTGCGCGACCGTTTCCTTCACGACGACCGGGGCTGGGTCCGATCCGCTGGCGAGATAGGCTGCGATGCCTCCGGCGCCGAGTGCGATGGCAAGGACCACGATGCGTGCGGTATTCATTACGCTTGGACTTTCCACAAAACGTTGCGACGTCGGCGTCGCCGTCTTGGGGAGTTGACCAGCTATTCGTCAAAGCATGGTTAATGACGGGTATCTAATTCAAGTTAATGAAGTCGGACGTTCACTGCGCAGCGAAGCGCGCGAGATCGACGGCCTTGATCCAGTCGGTCTGCGGATAGATCAGCAGGGCACCCAACGCCAGCGCGATGCCATAGGGAATGCCAGTCTCCTTGTGATGGAGATGCAGCAACCAGCCTTGTTTGCACAACGCGTAGGGCAGGGGCCATTGCCGCGCTTGCAACAACAGCAGCGTCAGCGCACCTCCGAACAAGGATGCATAGAGCAAAAATTCGAGCAGATGATCGAAGCCGAACCATAAAGCGATCGAGGCTGCGAGTTTGGCGTCGCCGCCGCCGACCCAGCCGAAGGCAAAGCAAGCGAATGCCGCCGTCAGCACAAGCGCGCCGGCCCCCGCATGCGCTCCCAGCGCAGCGAGCGGCATGCCGCCCGCAATTGCGAGGACGGCAAAGCCCATGATTAGCAGCAGCGATATCCTGTTCGAGATCGTCATCGTGAACAGATCGCTCGCCGCGGCATACGCCATCAGAGCGGGAAAGAGAGCGAGGCGGAGGATATCGAAGATCATAACGATGAGGCCCGGTCTGATACGGAAATTCGCAATGTGGTCGGACGCTAAAGAACAGACGTAAAGGATTGGAAAATTAACGCTTCGTTCACCACATGCTGGCGATTTGCACGGACAGCATGACGAGTGCGAGCATGAGGGCTGCGCAGACCAGCGTCGCGGGCTCGCCCAAGCGATAGGGAATGCTGCGACGTGAATGATCGGGCCGTTCTGGCCGAATGGATCGATCGAATTGGCGCATACGCACTCGGTACAAAAAGATGTCTTGAACGAAGGCGGACAAAAAAGGCCCCGGTCATGCCGGGGCCTTTTATGACGTACTCGATAAGCAGGTTACTTGATCGAGCTATTGATGCTGGTGAACTTGGTGTTCAGCGTTGTGCCGAGGGTGTTCACCATCGTGATGATCGCCAGCGAAATGCCGGCTGCGATCAGGCCGTATTCGATCGCAGTGGCGCCGGACTCGTCTTTCGCGAAACGTGCAATGATATTCTTCATAAGTGACTCCATGTGTTCACGAGGCTGTCGAACTTTGACTTTGGTCTCGCCGGCGTTCTCAGCACCGTGACCATGCCTGGACCATATGGCCGGTCCGTTGCAGTGCAGTTAATTCGATTGCCGAAAGGCGCCTAGAATGCGCCGTTCTTTCTCACGGTAAATTTCGCATTACCGAGTTCCTTAAACTCGTCGAGACGCGACGACGGGATGTCGGCGATCTGCGTGAGGCCCAAATAAAGTCTCGTGCATCCATCGCGTTTGGGCACGCGCCTTTGCGATTCATTCATCAATTAACGCCATATTTGCCATGTCGGGCGCTTCTGCCGCGTCAGGGTATGGCTCGACCATGTTGCGTTCTTGGAGTTGCGTATGTCGATCACGTTCTGCCGCTCATTGCTGCGTCCTGCGTTCATCGCAGCGCTTCTTTGTCTTGCCGCTCCTGCCGTCGCTGACACCATTACTGTGTCGGTCGATCAGGCCAAGCTCGTCAAATTGCCGGAGCGCATCGCAACGATTGTGGTGGGAAATCCGATGATCGCAGACGTAACACTGCAGCCAGGCGGCTTAGTCGTCGTGACAGGTAAGGGGTACGGAGCGACCAATATGATCGCGATGGATCGCCGGGGCGAAGTGCTGCTCGACCGCATCATCAATGTCGAAGGCCCGACCGATCAGGTCGTCACCGTTTATCGCGGCCTGGATCGCGAGTCTTATAGTTGCATGCCTGTGTGCCAGCGCCGCGTGACGCTGGGCGACAGCGAAAAACATTTCAACATGACCATTCAACAGAATAGCGCGCTGACCGAAAAGGCCACCGGCATGGCTGGCAAAACCGGACCTTGACGGTTCGGAGCCGGCCCACCGGGTTTGAGGTTAACAATTGCCTGACGGGTCGGCGGTCATTGTCCGCATCGACCACAACACTTCGACAATCCATTTTAACTAACGTGCCGGTGGTCGCAATATCCGCACCCGCAAAGGCCGAATGATGCTGTTACCGCTGTATTCCGGCGCCGCGATCGCCAGCCAGTTCGGGCGTTTCGGCCAGAACCGCCGCGGCTCCACCGTGGTCGAGTTCGCACTTGTCGCACCGATCTTTTTCGCGTTGCTGTTCGCGCTGTTCGAGACGGCCTTGGTTTTCTTCGCGGGGCAGGTGTTGGAGAACGGTCTGCAAGACAGCGGGCGGTTGATTTACACCGCGCAGGCACAAGACGCGAGCATGACCCAGACCAAGTTCAAGGACGAACTTTGCAAACGCCTGGATGTCTTGTTCACCTGCGCCAATGTCAGCGTCGATGTGAAGTCCTATGCGCAAGACGACATCATCCCGGCCGCTACTCCATATGACGGTGCCGGCATCCCGATGGGCTGGGATTTGCCGCCTGCAGGCAGCACCCGAACCGTTGTGGTGAAGGCGTTCTATCAATGGCCGCTGTTTGTCACCCAGCTTGGCTACAACATCGCCAACATCAATCGCGACAAAGCCGACAGCAAGCGTTTGTTGATCGCCACCTCCGCATTCCGCGTCGAGCCGAGGTAGCAGCATGGCAATTGTTTCATTCAAGGCGACAATGTCATCCTTCCGATCGAACGCGGATCGGTTTGGTCGCGACAGCCGCGGGCTTGCTGCCCTTGAGTTTGCGCTTATCGTGCCGCTGATGTTCACGTTCTTCTTCGGGATGATCGAGGTCACCAACGGTTTCACGGCCGACCGCAAGGTCGCCGTGACGGCACGCACGTTGTCCGATCTGACCTCGCGCGCAGGACCGTGACGGCAACCGACGTGACCAACTTCTTCACCATCGGCGGCACGATCATGCAGCCTTACGCGAGCACGTCGGACACGCCGCTCGTCTCCACGATCAGTGAAATCTATATCGATCCCGATACATCCGTCGGACGCGTGCAGTGGAGCAGAAAATCGACCGGGGTCGAGGGTTACAAGGCCGGCACGATCCTAAGCGTGCCGGCTGGGCTGATCGCCAAGGATGCCAACGGAAAGACCCTCGCTCGGCAGTACTTGATCTTCAGTGAGGTCAATTATCTCTATAAGCCGGCGGTTGCTTACATCATGAGCAAAGCCGGAGTTACGCTGTCGGATGCGACGTTCACACGTCCGCGCCAAGCCGACTGCGTGTTCTATCCGAGTCAGCCGCAAGACGCGAAATGCCCGACGACTTAAGCAATCCAAATTGAAAAAGCCGCGCTGTGAAGCGCGGCTTTTTTTATTCATTACACTCGCGGTCGGCCGACCGAAGATCAGTTTCACGCGACGCGGATCATGCGGCTTTCGCCGTAGGTCCGGTATTAGCCGGCAGCGCGGAGATTGTCGGCAGACGACTTGCCCGAACGACGATCGGCGACGATTTCGTAGCTGATCTTCTGACCTTCGCGCAGCGTGCCGAGACCAGCGCGTTCAACGGCGCTGATGTGAACGAACACGTCGTTGCCGCCGTCGTCCGGCTGAATGAAGCCGAAGCCCTTGGTCGCGTTAAACCACTTCACAGTTCCCATGCTCATGGGGGTAGTCCCTTCTCAAATATAGTGTCGTGGCTCGCTTTACGGCGAGCCGGTGAGATCGAATTTTTGGAAGGGTCGTCAGCGTCTAAACCGGCTGTACCGGTGGATAGCTAATGTCGTCCGGCCGAAAATCGATACGAGGATGGTAAGCGAAAAAACCCCTCGAAACAATCCTGACCAGCACGTTTTTTTAAGACGTTCAAGATGCAAGCCGACAATTGTTCGAAAGTTGTGTGACAGGCGCGCCTCTGTTTTGGAGCAAAGGCGCGACTATCTTCCTTGTGCGCTGCGCTAAATGACTTAGCGGCGGCGGAACTGGCCACGCGGCGGTGCGCCGCGCGGCGGGCCGCCCGGACGTTCGTCCTTGTGGCGGAAGATCAACCGGCCCTTTTCGAGATCGTAGGGCGACATCTCGATCGTCACGCGGTCGCCTGCGAGCGTCTTGATGCGGTTCTTCTTCATCTTGCCGGCGG
>JANMAN010000148.1:0-7205 GCA_031359885.1 Tardiphaga sp.
TTGATTTCCGGCGCGCGGTTCAAAGCTGTGAGCATCGCCAGATTGAGCATGCTGCGGGTCTTGCGATCGAGGCCCGGACGATTCCAAGCATAGCCCCAGCACCATTCGGTCGTGATGTGCTGAAACGCCATCATGAAATCGTTCGTCGATTGCATAGACTTGTCGACATAGGCTGCGCCGAGCACTTCGCGTCGCAGCGCAAGTCCCTTGTCGAACAAGCCGCCGAGGGTGATGGTTTGATCGTAGCTCATGTTGGTCTTCCTTTTTTGATATTTGGTCGTCGTTGGTTGTTTCGATCATATGCCGAGATACGCAGCGCGCACGGCCGGATTGTCGTTCAATTCCGCAGACGTCCCCTGCAAGGCGATACGGCCGCTCTCCAGCACATAGCCCCGCGACGCGACGTCCAGCGCAAGTCCGACATTCTGCTCGACCAACAGGATCGACGTACCCGCACTGTGAATCTTCGTGAAAGCGACATGCATTTCCTCGACCACCTTCGGCGCGAGGCCGTGGCTCGGTTCATCGAGCAGCAGAAGCTTCGGTTTCAGCATGAGCGCGCGGCCGACCGCGACCATCTGCTGCTCGCCACCGGACAGCGTGCCGGCCAATTGATCTCGCCGCTCGCGCAGCCGCGGAAAAAGGTCGAACGCGCTCTCCATCCGCGCTGCCAGATCGGTAGCCTTCCGCGCCGTGAAGCTTCCGAGCAGGAGATTTTCTTCGACGGTCATATCCTGAAAGACATGACGACCTTCGGGGACATGGGCGATGCCGAGCGCGGGTATCTCATGCGACGCGCGGCCGGCAAGATCGCTGCCCCTGAAATGAATCGTGCCCGTCACATGAGGCACCATGCGCGAGATCGTCCGCAGGATCGTGCTCTTGCCGGCTGTATTGGCGCCAATAATGCAAACGAATTCGCCGTCGAGCACCTGAAGATCGATGCCGTGCAAGACTTCGATGTCGCCATATCCGGCGTTCAGGTTTTTTATCTGGAGCAGCGGTTCGGCGGCGCTCATCTGTGGGCCTCCATCGAACGGCCGAGATAGGCTTCCACCACCACCGGATCGTTGGCGACCTGCTGCGGCGGACCATCGGCGAGCAAGCGGCCGAAATTCAATACCAGAATCCGATCGCAGATCGTCATGATCGCGCGCATGTGGTGTTCGACGACGAGCAACGTGATGCCGTCGTCGCGCAGCGAACGAATGAGGCCCATGATGTCTTGCATCTCAACCGCATTGAGCGCGGCCATGACCTCGTCGAGCAGCAAAACTTTTGGCCCCGTGCATAGCGCCCGCGCCAGCTCGACTCGCGCGCGTTCCGGAAACGACAGATTGCCGGCCAGCTTGTGCGCGACCGATCTCAATCCGACGCGATCGAGACAGACCAGCGCCTCGCGCCGCGCGGTCTCCACATCGTGACGAAGGAGACCTGCCGTCAGCACGTTGTCGAGAACCGAACTCTCGGCAAACAACGCGACGTTCTGAAACGTCTTGGTCATGCCCAATGCCGCGACCTTGTGCGGTTTCAGCCCGACCACGCCGTCACCGTCGAGTTGAACGCTGCCGCTGTCAGGGCGAATGAGACCGACCAGTGTGCTGAAGAACGTCGTCTTGCCGGCGCCGTTCGGGCCAATCAAACCGACGATCTGGCCCTTTGGCACCGAGAAGGTGACATCGGACAGCGCTTGAAGCCCACCGAAACGACGCGAGATGCCGCGAACCTCAAGGATCGTCATGGGCGGTCCTTGTCCGAGATATCGCCCGAGAAACGCGCCGTCATTTTATCGAACACAGTCACGAATCCGCGCGGCTGCCACAGGATGACGACAATCAGGATCGCGCTGAAGATCAACTGTGACAGGCCGGCTGCGCCGGACGAAAACAGATCGTTCATCAATTCCTCGAGCGGGATGATGAACAAAGCACCGAGGATGGGGCCGATCGCCGTTCCGACGCCGCCGAGGATCGCGATCAACGCGACGCGAACGGAGATCGCCGCCGCGCTGAAGACGGTGTCGGGATCGAAGAACACCGCGACCTGCGCATAAAGCGTGCCCAGCATCGCCATCAGAACGCCGGAGATAACCGCCGTCTGCAGCTTCACTTTGGTCGTATCGATGCCGATCACTTCCGCAGCGGCCGGATTTTCCTTGATCGCACGCAGCCGATAACCCATCGCGCCCCGGCGAATGACTTCGAAGATGATCGTGACGACGACCAGCGCCGCAAGTGCGATGTAGGCGTGCGGCAACAATTGCTTGAACGAATAGAGCGCAAGGCTTGGCGGCACGAAGGGCACCGAGAGGCCGCCCGGACCACCGGTCAGAGGGGTCCACACGTTTGCGATGACGCGCATCACTTCGCCGAACGCCAATGTCGCCAGCGCGAAGTAATGCCCCTGCAATCGCATGGTGGGAATGGCGATGATGAAGGCCGCGACGCCGCCCAGCAACCCGCCGGCGAACATGCCGATCCACGGACTGATGCCGAACTTCAGCAACAGGATCGTCGAGGTATAGGCACCGATCCCGAAGAAGGCCGCGTGACCGAGCGACGTCTGGTTGGCGAGACCGCCGATGATGTTCCACGCTTGCGCCATTGCGGCGAACAGCAGCGTGAAGGTGAGAACGCGGATCCAATAGCCCGTGGGATTGAGTGTGAGAGGCAGCAGACATGCCACGGCGAGGACGACCGCGATGACGATCCAGCGTTTCATCGGCTGGCTCCCACGAGACCTTGCGGCCTTATCGCGAGCACAAGAATGAACACGAGGAACAGAAACAGGTTCTGCAATTGGATCGGAAAGAACAATGACGACAGCGCCTGAATGACACCGACGGCGAGCCCGCCGACCACCGCACCTGCGACGCTGCCGAGACCGCCGAGCACGACCACCGTAAACATCAGCACAACGAACTGCCCGCCCACGCCCGGAAACACGGTCACGTAAGGCAGGATCACCGCGCCCCCGAAGGCGGTCAGACCGACGCCGAGCGCAAAGGCGATCTTGTACATCAACGCGGTGTCGATCCCCATCAACTGCGCGGCCATCGGGTTTTGTGCGGTCGCCCGCATCGCGCGACCGAACCAGCTCGTGCGCATGAACCACCACAGCGCCAGCCCGCAGGCCAGCGACATGCCGAAGGCGATCAGATACGGCACGCTGATAAACAGCGGCCCGAGCGACAGCGACATCGTCTGATAGGACGTCGTGACCGAGCGGAATTGCGAGCCGAACAGCAGCAACGATCCGTTTTCGAGCACGATCAAAAGACCGACCGTGAGAAAGATCTGGGCGACCGACGGGGCTTTCAGCACCCGCGCGATCAATTGCCCCTGCACGAGCCAGCCGATGCCGAAGGCCACCGCGAAGGACAGCGGCGCGGCCAGCACCGGATCGAGGCCCAGATAGGCCCACGCGAACCACGCCACGAACATGCCGATCATCAAGAACTCCGCCTGCGCGAAATTCACGATGCCCATCACGCCGTAAACCAATGTCAGCCCGATGGAGATGACGGCGTACACGCCGCCGACCAGCAGCCCGTCCAGGATGGCTTGAAGAAATGACAAGGCGATCTTCCGTACCCGCTCAGGATTTCCAGTCCGCCGTGCCTTTAGCAACGTCCTTCGGCCACACCGTCACCAATTCCTTCTTGCGCCACTGCACCATCACCGGAACGGAGAGAACGTTGAGGCCCGTGGCGTCGAATTCGACAGCGCCGCCGGTCATCGCCTTGGTCCAGCCGCCGCTGAATTTCGCGCCGCGCAGCGCCATGGCCACGTCTTCGGCCTTGGCGGATTTCGCTTTCTCGATCGCCTGCACCAGCACATCCAGGGCCACGGCGTGTTCGAGCGCCTCGTGCACCATGAAGTAGCCGTAACGCTTGCGGAAACGCTCGGTAAGATCGGGTGCAAGATCGTAATTGGCGGGCGCGATCGACAGCACGCCTTCGGCGAATTCGCCGAGACCCTTTTCAAAATCCGGAATCACATAGCCCGCCGCACCGCCGATGGCCGGCATCGTAATGCGTTGCTGCCGCATGGTTCGGATCAGCAGGAGACTGTCGTTGAGATAGGACACCGGAAAGACCGCCTGTGCGCCCGAGGCTCGCAGCTTGTTGATGAGCGGCGTCGTGTCGGTGATCCCCAGCGGATACGCATCGTCCATCACGATCTCGATGTTCGCTGCCTTGGCGCCGGCGCGAAGGCCCGCTGCTTGGGCGGTGCCGTAAGCCGTGTCCTCGTACATGATCGCGATTTTGTCGATCTTGACACCGGAGGCTTGCGCGATCGCTGCCGTGTAGTCGAATTGCGCTTTGCCGATGGCGGAGGCCTTGGCGACCACCTGGAAAATGTTCTTATACCCGCGACCGGTGATCTGATCGGCAAAGGACATCGTCAGCAGCGGAATGTCGCGCCGCTCCGTGACCTCCGAAATCGCGATGGTCAACGACGACGCGAAGGCGCCAAGGATGGCGGTCACCTCGTTCTGCGTGATCAAGCGCTGCGCGACGGTGCCGGCCGTGGTCGGCGTCGAGGTCGCGTCCGCGACGATCAAATTGATCTTTGCGCCGCCGAGCGCCTTGATGCCACCCGCCGTGTTGATTTCGTCGGCAACCAATTCGATGCCGTTGCGCGAATTAATGCCGAACTGCGCGTTCGCGCCGGACAACGGCATGATCACGCCGATGTTGACCGGCTTGGCCTGCGCCCCTGCCGACGACACGACGAGCGGGCTCGCCAGCAACGAGGCCGTTCCGGCCAACAAAGTGCGGCGGCTCAGGCCACCGGTTTGCGATGAACTCTTCGACATGGCGTTTCCCTTTCCGATAGCTGCCTTTACGGCTTGCCGATAATTCGACACAGAACGGACAAGCGGTCAAGCTGCTTGACAGATTGTCTGACAATCAGCGAGGCTGTGAAAATGTCGGACACCGCACCGGACCTCAACGTCTCTAGAGAAGCGACAAGCCTGCGATTGCTGGTCGAAAACCGCCTGCGGTCCGCGATCGGCAGCGGAGTTTTCAAGCCGGGCCAGCGCTTAATCGAACGCGAGTTGTGCGAGCAGACCGGCGTCGGACGAACCTCGATCCGCGAGGCCTTGCGTCAACTCGAAGCCGAAGGTCTCGTCACCACGATTCCGCATCGCGGTCCGATCGTCAGCACGATGACCGCGGAAGAAGCCGCTCAACTTTACGATTTGCGCGGCCTGCTCGAGGGCTACGCAGGCCGCGAATGTGCGAAGCGACGCGATCCTGCGATCATCGCGCGCCTGCGCGCGGAGTTCAAACAAATGAGCGCGGTCGCCGGCCACGACGACCGCAGCGACCTGCTCGCCGCGAAAACCAAATTCTATGCCGCGCTGCTTGAAGGCTGCGGCAATATCTTTGTCGAGCGGTTTTTGAATATGCTGCTCAATCGCGTGACGGTGCTGCGGATGACGTCGATGACGCAAGCCAATCGGATAGACAAGAGCCTCAGCGAGATCGAGACCATTCTCGTCGCCATCGAAAGTGGAGACGAAGACGGCGCGGAGCGCGCCTGCGTGCAACACATTCAAAATGCTGCGGCAGTTGCTCTCGATGCGCTCCGCCGCGCCGAATCCTGAACTGCCCTTCTTGTCAAAAAACCGACCGAGGAACGCCCGTGCCGCAGCAGACCGCTATTGATCCGCCAGCCAAGATCGCCGTGATCGGCCTTGGCAATATGGGCCGCCCGATGGCCGCATGCCTCGCACGCGCCGGCTATCAAGTCGTCGGTTTCGATGTTGTCGCAGCGGCGCGCGCCGCCTTCGCCGAGGCCGGCGGCACGGCTGCGGCCACGGCCGACGAGGCCGTGACGGATGCAGCCGCCATCATCACATTGTTGCCGGACGGCAAGATTGTCCGTGCGGCGATCGAGGGCATCAAGACTAAGCTCAAGCCTGGCACGATCGTCATCGACATGAGTTCGTCGGCACCGATGGGCACGCGCGCGCTCGGCGAAGACCTGATCGCGGCGGGCCTGGCTTTCATCGACGCGCCGGTTTCGGGTGGCGTCAAGCGCGCCATCGACGGATCGCTCGCCATTATGGCCGGCGGCGACGGCACCACCATCGACCGCGCTGAGCATATTCTTCAGGCGATGGGCAAATCTGTATTCCGCACCGGCCCGCTCGGCTCCGGCCATGCCGCAAAGGCGCTCAACAATTACGTGTCCGCCGCTGGTCTGGCAGCAGCCGCCGAAGCCGTCGCCATCGGCAGCAAATTCGGCATCGATCCGAATGTGCTCGTCGACGTCTTGAATGCCTCCACGGGGCGAAACAACTCGACAGAGAATAAGCTCAAGCAATTCATGATTTCGGAAACCTACAGCTCCGGCTTCTCGATGGCGCTGATGGCGAAGGACATTCAAACGGCCGACGACCTTGCGCATGAGATCGGCGTCAATACGCCTCTCGCAGACGAGGTGGCATCGCTGTGGACAGCCGCTCTTGAAAAGCTTGGACCGGCCGCCGACCACACCGAGATCGGACGCTATCTCACGGCTGACGATTAGCGTCTGACGCCGCGTCGCTGGATCTGTCGGTCCTGGCGGATCAGCAGTTCTGTCAGGCCAGGACGCGATCTGCCGATAGGCCGTAGCAGCAGTCGTCGAGGTACTGCTCAGCCAGGTCCACTGGGAGCGCCTTGCTGTAGAAATAGCCTTGCGCGAACTGGCAGCCGATGGCCCTCAAAAACGCCGCTTGAGATTCCGTCTCCACGCCCTCTGCGACCACGTCCATTCCGAGATTCAAGCCGAGACCGACCATTGCGTTGACGATGGCCGTCGTGTTTTTTCCTTGGGACAAGCCAACGATGAACGAGCGATCGATCTTGAGCACGTCGACTGGGAAATCCCGAAGATGGGTCAACGACGCGAAACCCGTGCCGAAATCATCGAAGGCGATGCGAACGCCTGCCTCGCTGAAGGTCTGACAGGCCGACAAGATGTTGCCGCCGCCGGCTCCGAGAAAAATGCCCTCGGTGACCTCGACTTCGACCGCCCGGCGCGGCAGCCCCCTTGCGTCGATCGCAGAAACGAGATCGCGGGCAAACTCGGGGTCACGGAACTGACTTGCGGAGAGGTTGATAGCGACAGTTCCGAAATCGACCTTCCGACGCTGCCATGCAGCAGCCTGATCGAGCGCGGATTCTAAAACGAAGTCTCCAATGTCTT
>JANMAN010000153.1:0-2188 GCA_031359885.1 Tardiphaga sp.
GGAAGCCAGATTTGGTCGTAGTCGCGCCAGTCGGACCATTCGTTCAGCAGCTTGGTCAGGCCGGTCCATTTGGGGCCAGGCATGACATCGCCGATTTGGCAATCTAACTCGTGCTGCGGACCGATGTCTTCGTAGGGACAGAGATACAGATCCCACTCGCGCGGCTTGCCCGCATCGATCCAACACCGGTGCAGCGACTTGCGCCCGACACGGGCAATGACAAGAGAGCGGCTCATGAATCCTCCGGACCGGTCTACTCCGCAGCGCTTGCGCGACGGGTTGCTCGAGCAGGACAACCGGCATTGACACAAGCTGCCGTCTGCTCGGTCGTTTGCCTGTTAAGCTCAAGACACGCGTGCCGTTCCAGACGCTTCAATGCATCGTTCGGATCGATCGATGAGCACGTTGCGACGCTTAATTGTCGGTCTCCGTCAGACGGCAGGCATGCGGTCCAACAGCTTGTCAAGCGTGATGGGATAATCACGCACCCGAATACCCGTCGCATTGTAGGTTGCGTTTGCAATGGCAGCGCCGACACCGCAGAGGCCGAGTTCGCCGACGCCTTTGGCTTTCATCGGCGACGATATCGGATCGGTCTCGTCGAGGAAGATCACGTCCTGATGCGGAATGTCGTCATGAACAGGGACTTCGTAGCTGGCGAGGTCGTGATTGATAAACAAACCGAGCCGCTTATCGACGGCCAGTTCTTCCATCAGCGCCGCGCCGACGCCCATGGTCATCGCACCGATCACCTGACTACGCGCGGACTTCGGATTCAGAATGCGTCCCGCCGCGCAGACTGCGAGCATACGCCGGACGCGACTTTCTCCGGTGAAGCGGTCGACAGCCACCTCGACGAAATGACCGGCGAATGTCGATTGCTGATACGTCTTGCCGAGGTCGCCGTATTCGATGTGGTCCTCGGCTGCGAGATCGCCGTCGCGCACAGCGTCGGCCAGACCAGCGCTGCGGTTTCCGGACGTCACCTGCCCGTCCGCAAATGTCGCATCGGCAGAATTGAAACCGAGCTTCTGTGCGACCGCTTCGCGGAGCTTGACGCAAGCGGCATACACACCCGCTGTGGAGTTGTTCGCGCCCCACTGGCCTCCGGACCCGGCCGAAGCCGGAAAATCGGAGTCGCCGAGCTTGACCACGACGCGGTCGAGACCGACGCCCATCAAATCGGCTGCGGTCTGCGCGATGATCGTATACGAACCGGTGCCGATATCCGTCATGTCGGTCTCGACCGTCACGATGCCCATTTTGTCGAGGCGCCCGCGTGCGCCGGACTTGGCCAAAAGGTTGTTGCGGAAGCCGGCGCCGACACCCATTCCGACAAGCCAACGGCCATCCTTTACCGAGCCTGGCGTTGCATTACGCTTGTCCCAACCGAAGCGTTCGGCACCAAGCCGAAGGCATTCGATAAGCTGCCGCTGCGAGAACCGCCGACCAGGCTGCGAGGGATCCTCCTGCGTGTCGTTCAGGATTCGGAATTGAATGGGATCGATACCCAATTTTTCCGCCATTTCGTCCATTGCGATTTCGAGCGCCATCAGGCCTGGCGCTTCGCCGGGAGCGCGCATGGCGTTGCCCTCCGGCAGATCAAGCACCGCAAGCCGCATCGCGGTCAGACGGTTCGCTCCGGCATAGAGCAGCCGCGTCTGATCGGTCGCGGTTTCGGGCTCGCCGTCCGGCAGATTGCCCGAAACGCTTTCATGCGCGATGGCGGTGATCCTGCCGTCCTGCGTTGCCCCGATCCGGATGCGCTGGATAGTGGCTGCGCGATGGGTCGTGTTGTTGGCGATCAGCGGGCGGGCTAGCGAGACCTTGACAGGCCGCTTGGCTGCACGGGCCGCCAATGCCGCGAGCACGATATCCGCGCGAACGAACAGCTTGCCGCCGAAGCCGCCGCCGACATAAGGCGAATCCACACGAACATTCTCGGGCTTAATTCCTAAGACCTTGGCGATGTCTCGCTTGGCCCAGGTGATCATCTGATTGGACGTCCACAGCGTCAGCTTCTCGCCTTTCCATTGGGCGATCGTCGCGAACGGCTCCATCATCGCGTGGCTTTCGTCGGGCGTCGTGTAGGTGGCGTCGAACTTGACTGGTGCAGCGTTGAACGCCGTCTCAAGGTCGCCAACCCGGTGTTCGGGAGGCGAGCCACTGCCTTCGCCGCTCTCGCCGC
>JANMAN010000016.1:0-2564 GCA_031359885.1 Tardiphaga sp.
AGCCGCGCAACTGACTTGACCTGACCAGCTCGCTTTGGACCAGGCTGATTGAGAAGAATGCCAGGACCAAAGGAGCTTTGGAGCGTAATGCCTGCCGGATCGTCGGTCAGCACCGCGGCACGTAGCGCTATTGGACTTGCCTCGGAAAAGTGGAGAGCTTTTTCCGTGAAGGAGGAGGTCTCCGATGGCAGAACCCAAGAAGCAGTTTACCCCTGAGTTCCGTGCGGAAGCGGTCCGGCTCACCCAGACGAGTGGCCGTCCCCACCGCGAGATCGCCGCCGACCTCGGGATCGGGCGTTCGACCTTGCGCACCTGGATCGACGGCCAGCGTGATCGAGAGATGGACGCGCTGCCAGCCGACCGTCAGGAGGACATGGCCGCCGAGCTGAAGCGCCTGCGGCGCGAGAACGAGGTGCTGCGCCAGGAACGAGAGATCCTGAAGCGGGCCACGGCTTTTTTCGTCAACGAGGGACGTCGATGAGGTTCCAGCTCATCGACGCGGCGAAGAAGGAGTTCCCCGTCCAGCGTCTGTGCAAGGTCCTCGACGTCAGCCCGAGCGGCTATTTTGCCTGGAAGAACCGGCCCGCCTCGCGCCGTCAGCGCGAGGACCTGGTCCTGCTCGCCCATGTCCGTTCGGCTTTCTCGCTGTCGCACGAGACGTATGGGAGCCCGCGCATGACGCACGAGGTGCGCGAGCAGGGCCTGATGGCAGGGCGGCGACGCGTGGCTCGGCTGATGCGGGAGAACGGGCTCAGGGCCCGTCAGCCCCGCCGCTTCCGGCGCACGACCGACAGCCAGCATGCTTTCCCGGTGGCACCCAACCGACTCGATCAGGACTTCACCACCGCCGCACCGAACGAGAAGTGGGGCACCGACCTCTCCTACATCTGGACGCGGGAGGGCTGGCTGTATCTGGCGGTGGTGATCGATCTCTACGCCCGGCGGGTCGTGGGCTGGGCGGCTGGCGACCGGCTACACAAGGAACTGGCTCTGACCGCCTTGCGACGAGCCCTGGTCATGCGAAGGCCGGCAACAGGTTTGCTCCATCATTCCGATCGTGGCAGTCAGTATTGTTCGAATGAGTACCAAGCCGAACTTCGACGATATGGCATCGTGATCTCAATGTCCGGCAAGGGTAACTGTTATGATAATGCTATGGTCGAGACGTTCTTCAAGACACTGAAAAGCGAGCTGGTCTGGCGCACCGTTTTCCAAACGCGGGCTGAAGCGACCGAGGCTCTGGCCCGCTATATCGATGGCTTCTACAATCCCCGCCGGCGCCATTCCGCGCTCGGCTTCGTCAGTCCCATCCAGTTCGAGAAGCGCAGCGCTACCCAAACCGCTCTCCACTAAACCGAGGCAAGTCCAATCCGTCACGAGGAGATCCGCCGTCACGCCATGCTGCAAGAGATCCGGGGCCACCTCGGCGGAGCCCGCTTCGATGACGTGGTAGCGGAGATCGGTCAGCCTGCCGGCCGTGCCCATCAGATCATGATTTCCGAGGCTGCGGCCAGCTGAGACCTGCCGGACCTGGCACCGGTCAGGCGGCGAGCTCTTCGTTGAGGGCCCTAACGCGTCGCAGATCCTGCACGAAGGCGCCGTAGGCCTCGTCCTTGGCTTCGTCGGGCAGACGCAGCAGGTACGAGGGATGGACGGTGATATAGCCCGCATAAGGTTTGGCGAAATCGGCCGGGCCACGCGCCCGGGTGATCGGAATCGTCTTGCCGGTGAGTGCCAGGACCGCGGTGGCTCCGAGGGCCACCACGAGCTTGGGCGCAATGAAATCGAGTTCGCGCTCCAGCCACCAGCGGTAATGGCTGACCTCGCCGGCGGTGGGCTTCTGGTGGATGCGGCGCTTGCCGCGCTCCTCGAACTTGAAGTGCTTGACCGCATTCGTGAGGTAGGCCTGCTCGCGATCGAGCCCGGCCTCGGCCATGGCGCGGGCCAGCAACTGCCCCGCCGGCCCGACGAAGGGCCGGCCCTGCCGGTCCTCCTGGTCGCCGGGCTGTTCGCCGACGAAGCACAGGGTCGCGTGGGCCGGCCCTTCGCCGAGCACGGCCTGGGTCGCGCCCGGCACGAGCGGTTCCGAACGTCGGATGATGGCGTTGAGGGCCGCCAAATCCTGGGGCTCCTGGTCGGCCATGGCGGCGACGGCACGGGTCGGGTTTCGCTTCACGGGCATCTGCGGGCCTCGCTCGATCATCGCCTGCGTCCTGGCGCTCGCGGCCCGGACGAGGCCCGGTATGGCCGCGGTCTCGGGCATGTTGTGCCAATACTTCTTCGGCATCTCGGAACGCATGGCGCGCAGGTTCGTGCGCGCGGGATTGAAGGTGCTCTCGTAATAATCCCGCCAGCCGGCCTCGAACCCATCGCTCGCCGGCACGTCCTCGCGCCTGCCGGGCGGCCCGAACGCGAGGTTGGTGCCGTCCCAGACCGCCGACCCCTCCGGCGTCAGGATCGACCATGTCAGCGACCGGAAACGGTCGACGAAGAACGGGGCCGCCGCCTCCAGGATATGATGGTCCGGCTCGAACCACGCGACGAAGCTCTCCGAACCCTCTCCT
>JANMAN010000171.1:0-3709 GCA_031359885.1 Tardiphaga sp.
GGACATGGTCGCAGGCACGTTCCGCTTGCCTTGGGAAGATCAGGTGAAAGTGACCGACGGCACGTCATGCGGATTCCCCGCGCCGACGCGTTCGTTCGAGCAGGCGCCGGCCGCCAAGGCCGCCGAGTAAACCCGGTCGCGAGATCGCGAATTCCCGTTGCATACAATAACGCACGATCGCTGATTTTTTAGCCAGCGTCGGAACTTGCGTGCGAGGGATGGCGCTCGGCTTACGCGTTAAAACGTTGATTTTATTGATCTGCGCCGACGCCGCATCACCGGGTCGGCCTTGGCACGATGCTTGCGATGCTGACGCGGGTCGTGTCGATCCGACGCGCCTTGACCCGATTTTTTCAAAGGGGTCGATCAGCGGCATCCCGCCATTTCGCGGGTCGAGGGGAGCACATCAATGGTCTTCAACAACATCTCGCGACGCCGCCTGTTGCAGGGTGGCGCGGCACTGACGCTCGGCAGCGCGCTCGGCGTTCGCGGCGCATTCGCGGCCGATACCACCATCGGATTCATCTATGTCGGATCGCGCGACGACTACGGCTACAATCAGGCGCATGCACAGGGCGCCGCGGCGCTGAAGAAGTTGCCCGGTCTGAAAGTCATCGAGGAAGAAAAAGTCCCCGAGACCGACGCGGTCGAGAAGACGATCGAATCCATGATCAATCTCGACGGCGCGACGCTCCTGTTTCCGACGTCGTTTGGCTACTACAGCCCGCACATGATCAAGATGGCGAAGAAGTTTCCGAAACTTCGTTTCGAGCATTGCGGCGGCCTCTGGGCCGAGACCGACCCGAAAAACGCCGGCAGTTATTTCGGTTACATCGACGAGGCGCAGTTCATCTCGGGCATCGTCGCAGGCCATACCAGCAAGACCGGAAAGCTCGGCTTCGTCGGTGCCAAGCCGATCCCTCAGGTATTGCGCAACATCAATGCCTTCACGCTCGGCGCAAAGCTCGCGAATCCGAAAGCGACGACGCAGGTGATCTTCACGGGCGACTGGTCGATGCCGGTGAAGGAAGCCGAAGCCACCAACAGCCTGATCGATCAGGGCGTCGATGTCCTGACCTGCCACGTCGATGGTCCGAAAACGATGGTGGAGAACGCGGCACGGCGGGGCGCGATGGTTTGCGGTTATCACGTCAACCAGTCGCCGCTCGCACCGAAGGCCTATCTCACCGGCGCGGAATGGAATTGGGAGGCGCTGTATCCGAAGTTCGTGAAGATGATGGCGTCCGGCGAAAGCATTCCGAATTTCTTCCGCGGCGGCCTGAAGGAAGAGATCGTCAAGGTCTCGCCTTATGGCCCGATGGTGTCCGAAGAAGCGCGCAAGCACGCCGACGAGATGAAAGCCAAGCTCGTCGCCGGCACCTACACGATCTTCAAAGGTCCGATCATGGACAACAAGGGCAACCCGGTGATCACGGCCGGAACAGAGCGCGGCCAGAAAGACCCCGAGCTCGAAAAGATGAACTACCTCGTGGAGGGCGTGATCGGAGCGACCTCGTGAGCGCGGAGGTCGGGGATTCCATCGACACGCCGTCGATTGCCCCGGCCGCCGATCCGGGTTTCCTGCAACGCTACGGCGGCACGATCGAATACATCCTGATTCCGGGCGCGGCGCTGATCGCCGCGCTCGCGATCTTCGGTGTGTTCGTCGCGCTGTTCGGCAAGAACCCGCTCGACCTGTATTTCTACATGTACCAAGGCGCATTCGGCACCTGGTTTTCGTGGCAGAACACGCTGACACGAGCCGCGCCTTTGATTCTCACCGCGCTCTGTACGGCCCTGCCGGCACAGCTCGGCATGGTGATCATCGGCGGCGAAGGCGCTTTGCTGGTCGGCGCGCTCGCGGCCACCAGCGCGGCGCTCGCGATGCCGGGCGCATCTCCGATCGCGGTGCAAATCGCAATGCTGATCGCGGGCACGGCCGGCGGTGGACTGTGGATCATGCTCGCAGGCGGGCTGCGCCATTATCGCGGCGTCAACGAAACCATATCGAGCCTCCTCCTCGTCTACATCGCGCTGGCGATTTTGAATCATCTCGTCGAAGGCGCGATGCGCGATCCCGCCAGCCTCAACAAGCCCTCCACGCGCGAGATCGGCGCGGCCAACATGATCGGCAGCATTCCCGGCACCGATGTGCATTGGGGCCTCGTGTTCGGCATCGTGGCCGCTGTTGTCTCGTACATCCTCATTCATCACACCGTGTTCGGCTTTGCCGCGCGCGTCGCCGGCGGCAACGTCCGCGCCGCCAAGATCGTCGGCCTCGGCGTCGGCAAACTCATTCTGACGATCTGTTTTCTGGCAGGTGCCGCCGCCGGCGTCGCTGGGATGATCGAGGTCGCCGCCGTGCAAGGCCGCACCAACGCCAACCTTGCGGCGGGCTATGGCTTTACGGGCATTCTCGTTGCGTTTCTGGCGCGGCACAATCCGCTCGCGATCATTCCGGTCGCCATTCTCCTCGGCGGCATCAGCGCATCCGGCGGACTGCTGCAACGCAGGCTCGGCCTGCCCGATGCCTCGGTTTTGGTTCTGCAAGGCATCATCTTCGTCTGCGTGCTGGCGAGCGACGCGCTCTATGGCCGGATCGGCTTCCTGAAAGGAAAATCCTGATGGCGGCTGGCGACATCGGTCTTTGGACGGTCCCGCTTGCAGTGCTCGGCGGCGCGATCCGCGTCTCGACGCCGTTTTTGTTCGTGTCGCTCGGCGAGTGCATCACGGAGCGCTCCGGCCGCATCAATCTCGGCCTCGAAGGCACGTTGGTGATGGGTGCGATGAGTGCCTACGGCATCTCTTATCTGACGGGCTCGCCATGGCTTGGCGTGCTCGCCGCAGGCCTCACCGGTGCGTTGCTCGGCGTGCTTCACGCGGGGATTTGCTCGCTGCCGCGCGTCAACGACGTCGCGGTCGGTATCGCGTTGATGCTGTTCGGCACGGGGCTCGCGTTCTATCTCGGCAAACCGCTGATCGAGCCCACGGCACCAAGGTTGCCCGCGATCGATTTCGGCTGGTGGAGCGACGTGCCGCAAGTGCGCGCGGCGTTGCAAATCAACGTGTTGTTTCTAATCGGACTAGCGCTCGCGCCCTTGCTTTATTGGGCTTTCAAGACGACGCGGTGGGGCTTGCTGATCCGCACGGCGGGCGAAAGTTCGGATGCCGCGCGTGCGATGGGCTATTCGGTCCTCGCAATCCGTTTGCGCGCAACGATGGTCGGCGGCTTTCTCGCCGGCGTCGGCGGCTCGTTCCTGTCGCTGTTCTATCCCGGTAGCTGGAACGAGGGTCTGTCGAGCGGGCAAGGCATCACCGCCGTGGCACTCGTGATCTTTGCACGCTGGGACCCGATGTTGTGCCTGTGGGCGTCGCTTGCGTTCGGCGGCGCGGCGGCGCTCGGACCGGCGCTCCAATCGGTCGGCGTCACCTCCGGCTATCATCTGTTCAACGCCGCGCCCTACATCTTGACGCTCGCGATCATGATCGTGACCTGCTCGCCGAAGCGCACATTGACCGGTGCACCGGCCGAACTGTCGATTACGCGGTAAGCCTATGATCCAAAAAGACAAACAGCGTTTTATCGTTTCCGAGCCCTATTTATGGCCGTATGATGGCGATCTGCGCCCGGAGAACACGGCGCTCATCATCATCGACATGCAGACGGAATTCTGCGGAGTCGGCGGCTACTTCGACAAAATGGGCTACG
>JANMAN010000175.1:0-2392 GCA_031359885.1 Tardiphaga sp.
TGCGTGCCCGCCGTGAGATATTGGCCGACCTCGACGCGATCGCCGGTCTTGACGAACGTCCGCTCAACCTTGAGCGAGGACTTACCGTCTTCCGCCTTGGTTTCCTTGATCATGTAAACGCTGTCGCCGTACAGCGTGTAATCGATCGCCGTCTCCGGCAACGTGATCACCGCCGGCTTGTCCGGCAGCACGACCGTCGTCGTCGCGAACATGCCGGGTTTCAAAATCCGATCGGGATTGGCGATGGTCGCCTGAATGCGGATGTTGCGCGTGTCGGAGCTGATCTGCGGTTCGATCGTGGTGATCTTGCCGTCGAAGCTGCGGCCCGGATAGGCATCGACGGCGATGCGCACGATCTGTCCAACCTTGAGCGTCGCGCTCTGCTTCTCCGTTGCGGTGAAGTTGACGTAAAGCTCCGACAAATCCGTCAGCGTTACGATCTGCGTGCCCGCCGTGAGATATTGGCCGACCTCGACGCGACGCACGCCGAGATCGCCGTCGAACGGCGCACGCACGAGTTTCTGCGAAATCGTCGCCTGCGTCTTGGTGATGCCGGCATTGGCTTGATCGAACAAAGCCTGCGCCGAATCCACCGTTGCCTGCGGTCCGAACTGACGCGACGCGAGTTGCTTGGCGCGGTCGAGTGCCAATTGCGCGCCGGTCGCCTGCGCCTTGAAGTTGGCAAGGTCGCCCTGCTCCGGCCCGTCGAACAATTGCAGCAACGGCTGGCCCTTCGTCACTTTCGTGCCGGGCGTGAACATGATGTCGGTAATCCTGCCGTTGACGTCGGACGTCACATTGACCTGATGCACGGCGACCAGATCGCCGACCGCCATCTGCAAGTTCGGGATCACCTCGGTCTTGGCCTCAGCGACCGTCACTGAAATCGGCGGCCGCGGCGCGGACAGGATTTTGGCGATGAAGCCGTTGATGAAGATTTTGAAACCGACGAGGCCGCCGATCAAAATCGCCATCAGCACGCCGACGATCAAAAACCATCGGATTTTTTTCGGCGGCTTGCGCGTGTGAAGCTTGTCTTCGGGCGCACGCGACACCGGCGTCTCGCCAGGCGTCTTTGAATCAGGCGTTTTGGATTCGGAGGTGATGCTCATGTCATGCACTTTCTGCATTTTCCGGCTTCGCGGCCGGGGCGAAATCGCAATTCAAATGCCGTTCGATAGCGTCGTCGCGCAGCCCGATGCCGCGCAGCACGAATTCGGTCAGTTGCCGATCGAGATCGGCCGCGTGGCCATAGGTCAAACACGGGACGGTCGGCAGCCGCGTCAAGGCCGCCATCAGAACGGCATGATGGGCGAACCAAAACAGGTTCAGCGGATCGCCGCCCATTCCTTTGGCGTCGCCGGCCGCGACCGCGCGGGCATGCGACGCGGTGAACATCGGCCCGATCAGCGCGCCGAATTTCTCGTAGACCAGCCGGGCGAATTCGCCGTCGTCGAGATGGCTGGTCGCCATCAGCCGCAGCCGCTGGGCTTCGCGCTGATCGATATCGGCCGGAGCATGCAGGAAGTGGTTGACCATGCCGACGACCATCTCGACCAGCGTTCCGGTCGAGGGCTCGCGGTCGAGCAGCGCATGCAGCGCGGGATCGGCCTCGCATTCCTCCGACAGGATTTCTGCGTAGAGCGCGGACTTGCTCGGGAAGTGCTTGAACAGCAGCCCTTCGGAAATCGAGGCCGCAGCGGCGACGCTCTTGGTCGTGGTGCCGGCAAAACCGTTGCGCGCGAAGCACCGCTTGGCAGCACTCAGGATCAACTCCCGGCGCAAATCGCTCGTCATGCGGAGTGCTGTCATGGCGCGTGAGTAAACACTCACCTCGTCCGAAGTCAAGTTCCATGTTGCGCTGCATCTAAAGAAAGGCGGCACGCGATCGATTTTTGTCGCGCCCAGCCCGTTCCTGCTATCACCGGCCGTCTCGAACTGGACCGTCCGTGCCTGCCATCATCGCCGACCCTGCATTCTATCTGGCCGCAATTCCCGCCGTGATCCTGCTGGGTCTGTCCAAGGGCGGCTTCGCCGGCGTCGGCACCGCTGCCACGCCGCTGCTTGCGCTGTATCTCGCACCGCTCGAAGCCGCGGCGTTGTTGCTGCCTGTGCTCATCGTGCAGGACATCATCTCGGTCTATGTCTATCGGCGCGACTGGGACGCGACCAACCTCAAGGTCATGATGCCCGGCGCGCTCATCGGCATGGCGCTCGGCTGGCTGCTGGCGTCCTATATCTCGGACAACACCGTTCGGATCGCGATCGGGTTGATCGGCCTCATTTTCGTGGCCCAAGTCTTTTTACAACGCGCGTCGGTCGAGCCGCGCACCATGAATCGGGCCGGCGGCGTCTTTTGGGGCGGCATCACCGGCTTCACGTCGTTCATGAC
>JANMAN010000259.1:0-3457 GCA_031359885.1 Tardiphaga sp.
GCGGCAACGCGGCCTGCGACATTGGTGTAGCCGACGATCTTGACGCCGTTGACGTCGACGATCTCGCCGGGGCGGGCGCCCTCGACATTGCCGCCGCGCTCGACTGCAAGGTCGATCAGCACCGAGCCTGCTTTCATCGATTTGACCATGTCCGATGTGACGAGCTTCGGCGCGGGACGGCCCGGAATCAAAGCCGTCGTGATGATGATGTCCTGCTTCTTGATATGCTCGGCGGTGAGCGCGGCCTGCTTGGCCTGATACGCTGCCGACATTTCCTTGGCGTAGCCGCCGGCGGTCTGCGCGTTCTTGAACTCTTCGTCTTCGACCGCGAGGAATTTCGCGCCGAGCGATTCGACCTGCTCTTTCGTTGCCGGCCGCACGTCGGTTGCGGTGACGACCGCGCCGAGCCGGCGCGCGGTCGCGATCGCCTGCAAACCGGCGACGCCGACGCCCATCACGAACACCTTCGCGGCCGGGATCGTGCCCGCCGCAGTCATCATCATCGGGAATGCACGCCCGAACGATTCCGCCGCCTCGATCACCGCGCGATAACCGGCGAGGTTGGCCTGCGACGACAACACGTCCATGACCTGCGCGCGGGTGATGCGCGGCATCAGCTCCATCGCGAAGGATGACACGCCGGCGTCGGCCATCGCCTTCAACGCAGCATCGTTGCCATAGGGGTCCATGATCGCGATCACCAGCGCGCCGCGCTTATAGTTGGCGAGCTCGGATGCTTCAGGCCGCTTCACCTTGATGACGATGTCGGCGTCCTTCAGTGCGTCTGCGGTAACGGACGCACCCGCGGCTTCGTAGTCCGCGTCCAGCATGCCCGATTTGACGCCCGCGCCGGGCTCGATGGCGACATCGACGCCGAGCGCCTTGAACTTCTTGATCGTGTCCGGCGACACCGCAACGCGCGGTTCGGAAGCATCGATTTCCTTGGCGACGGCGATCTTCATGGAGCCTCCGGGCGGCGCAGGCACGCGGTTTTACGCGTCATTTTTTTAACGGGGATACCGGCGTTGCGACCGGGACAGGGCTGCAGCAAAAATTCAGCGCCGGGCGGCGCCGCTCATAAATCAAGTCAGGAAGATCGCCATCATGACGACGATGAAGATGACGCCGGCGGTGCCGTATTTCACGAGCGCGATGAACCCTTCATAGGTCTGTTCGTGCGTCTCGTAATCGTGGCCGTCGGCGGTGGTGTAGCCAAGTTCTTTATGGTCGGCCATGCGGCACTCCAGATCGAAAGTCTGACATCGTTGCCATGGAATTAGCGCAATCGGATTGAGAGAGCAACGGCTGTGCAAAAAAGCATCAGGCCATTGCCGCTTCAATTTCAGCAGGTTGATGCACGTTATTCAGGCGGGCCAGTTGTCCCTGATCCAACGCGCGAGGCTGTCCTCGCTCACCTCGCCTGCGGCGAGCGAGAGGATGATGGACGTCGATGGCGCCGGGTCCGGATCGAACTGGATATCGTTCTTCACCAGAAATACCCGCATGCTCAAAAACGCGATGCGCTTGTTGCCATCGACAAAGGCGTGGTTCTTCGCAAGCCCGTAAGCATAGGCAGCAGCCATTTCTGCAAACTCGGCCTGCTCGTAGCGCCATTTGTTGATCGGACGCTCGAGCGCCGATCGCAACATCCCCTCGTCACGCAATCCGGGCGCACCGCCGAAGCGGCGGAGCTGTCGGCTGTGAATCGCGATCGCCTGATCATAGGTAATCCAACGGGGCTCCTCTTGCTCGCTCATTTGACGCCTCAATCATTTTGCAAGCGCCGCGAGCGTATCCCGGTACTTGTCCATCGTTTGGTCGGCAATTTCCAAAGTTTTCTCAAAGTCCGGGTCGTAGGGCACCGCTTGAAATCCGCCGCCAGCCAGTTCGGTAAAATGCAATTCCTGACCGCGCTTGAGGTCGAACCGCTGCATGGCTTCTTTCGGCAATAGAATGCCGTCCGAATTGCCAATTTTCTTGATCTCGATCTTCATCATTGACTGCTCCTAAAACGCGAGCGAGAGCATGTTGTACAAATGTATAACATTCTCTCGCCTGAAGTTCAACATCCGTTGTACGAAACCCTACCCCATTTGTTCCAGCTCATCGATCATACCGGATATGACCGAGAGGCCGCCGGCCCAAAAGGTCGGGTCTTTGGCGTCGAGGCCAAACGGCGCGAGCAATTCAGAATAATGCTTGGTGCCGCCGGCCGAGAGCATCGCGAGATAGCGGTCGGCAAATCCGTCCGCCGCGCCCTCATAGACCGCATAAAGTGAGTTCACGAGGCAGTCCCCAAACGCATAAGCATAAACGTAGAACGGCGAATGGATGAAGTGCGGAATGTACATCCAGAAATTCTCGTAGCCCGGCTTGATATCGATCGCCGGCCCGAGGCTTTCAGTCTGCACGCTCAGCCATAGCTCGCCGAGCCGCTGCGCGGTCAATTCGCCGTTGCGGCGTTCGGTGTGGACGGCACGCTCGAACGTGTAGAACGCGATCTGCCGCACCACCGTGTTGATCATGTCCTCGACCTTGCCGGCGAGCAGCGCCTGGCGCTGTTTGGCATTCTTGGTCTGAGTCAGCAGCCGCTTGAAGGTCAGCATCTCGCCGAACACGCTGGCGGTTTCGGCCAGCGTCAGCGGCGTCGGTGCCATCAGCGCGCCGTTGCCGGCAGCGAGCACCTGATGCACGCCGTGGCCGAGCTCATGCGCGAGGATCATGACGTCGCGCGGCTTGCCCTGATAATTCATCAGCACATAAGGATGCGCGGACGGAGTCGTCGGATGCGAAAACGCACCGGGTGCCTTGCCGGGCCGGATTTGCGCATCGATCCAACGCTCGTCGAAGAAGCGTCCGGCGATGCCGGCCATCTCCGGCGAAAACCCGCCATAGGCCGAGAGCACCATCTCGCGTGCCTGGTCCCACGGAATGCTGCCGGTCGCGGCGAACGGCAGCGGCGCGTTGCGATCCCAATGCGCGAGCGATTTCTTGCCGAACCACTTCGCCTTCAATTTGTAATAGCGATGCGACAGTTGCGGATAGGCGGCGCGCACCGAGGCGACCAGCGCATCGACGACCTCGCGCTCGACGCGGTTGTTCAGATGGCGCGCATCGGCGATGTCCTCGAAGCCGCGCCAGCGGTCGGAGATTTCTTTATCCTTGGCGAGCGTGTTGGTCACCAACGCGAAGGTGCGCTCATTGACCTTGAAGGTTTTCGCCAGCGCCTGTGCGGCAGCTTTGCGCTTCCCCGCGTCGCGGTCCTGCAACAGGTTCAGCGTCGGTTCGATCGCCAGTTCCTTGCCGCCGACCTTGAAGCGCAGCGAGGAGATGGTCTGGTCGAACATCCTGTTCCACGCGGCATAGCCCGAGACGGATTTTTCGTGAAACAATTGCTCGACGCGGTCTTCGAGCTGATAAGGCTTGTCCTTGCGGCTGTCCTCGATCCACGGCCGGT
>JANMAN010000272.1:0-2176 GCA_031359885.1 Tardiphaga sp.
AACATGCGCCCGCCGACGGAGGAATACTCGCCTTCGGTGTTTTCGCGCACCCCCCAGAAATCGATATCGCCGGGTTTGCGGCCCGCGAGCGGCGACGGCACGCCCGGCATCAACCGCACCGGCCGCAGATTGACGTATTGATCGAACTCACGGCGAAACTTGATCAGCGAGCCCCAGAGCGAAACGTGATCCGGAATTTTCTCGGGCCAACCGACTGCGCCGAAATAGATCGCGTCATGGCCGCCGATCTGCTGCTTCCAGTCGTCCGGCATCATCTGGCCGTGCTTGGCGTAATAATCCCACGACGCGAAGTCGAAATGATCGAAATGGATTTTGACGCGATGCGCCTTGGCGGCGGCTTCCAGCACGCGCAGGCCTTCCGGCACGACCTCCTTGCCGATGCCGTCGCCGGGAATGACGGCGATGCGATATTCTTGTTTGGTTTTGCTCACGACGACTCCTTCACGCTCTGGATGGACCGAGATGTGAACCAAAGCGGCGTCGCGATCAACGTTGCAGTGCAATGTGGCTCATCGACAGATCGACGAGTCCTGGCGAGGCACGCCTCGCACGCGAGATATCATCGCCCAACGATCTCATCGCCGAAACGATCTTATCGCTCGAAGGCGGCCTTCAGCATGTTGAGCTGCGGCACCAGCGGATTGCCGATCGGCGCGCGGGTTTCCGCGTCTGCGTGCATCGTCGCATCGAGACGGCGCACCTTGACCTGGAGCGTCATCGAACGCGCGATCAGACTCCGCAACTGCTCCGGCAGCATCTCGATCATGTCGTCCGCGCCCGGATCGGCCGCGCTTAACTTCACCTTCGTTTTCTCGCGGTTGGCTTGGCTCAGCGTCATCTCGCCTTCCTTGACCGCACGATGCAGCAACAGCCACGAGGCCAACTGCATTAGCCGCGTGGTGAGCCGCATGCTCTCGGTCGCATAGGTCAACGAGACCGAACGCTCGAGCGCCTTGGCTTCGGTGCGGCCGGCGCCGTCCAGATAGGCAGCGGTTTCCTCGACGAGGTCCATGCCTTCGCGAAACAGCACGGTGAAGGCTGCGGAATTCGTCAGCCGTTCGCTGAACTGAACCAGCCCGCTCGGGCTCTGCATCCGGTCTGCCATTTGGTACGCCTCACGCCACTCGCTACGCGCCGGCTACGCGCCGACTTATGATGAACAAATCATTGCGCGTGCGCCGATAGGAGTCGAGTCATACCGCGAACCGATCGCGACAAGGGTTAACGCTGCCTCTGCGGGAACTTCAACGCAAAAAAGAGCCGCCGTTTCCGGCGGCTTTTGAAGTTGGATAACAGGGAGGCGTCAAACAGAGTGACAGGAGCCACTCGGTATCCAAACGAGGACAGTTCCAAGTTATAAAGCAGAAACCTTAATAGGACGTAAACGCGCGATCGGCTTCATGTGGCGTTAACCATGACGACCGCTCACGATTTGAAAAAGCCCGCCGCTGCATCTCGGCTTGCCTTCTTCTTGGCGATGGCAGCCTCCAGCCGCGCGATCTCGGACTGAAGCAACGCGATCCGCCCGGTGAGTTCATCGACCGAGAGCAGCGACAGGTCCTGCCCGATTGCATGTGCGGTTGTCTTCACAGGAGCGTCGTCATCCTCGCGTGCCATTGTTTAATCCTCGGCGCTCTCTGGTTGCCAGTTGCGGTCGCGCTGTCTAATCAGGTCGCCAGTTCAATAGAGCCGACACCAGGAACATACCATGCCATTGCCAGCGCAAATGACGGTCGTTGCGATCACCAAACCGGGCGGCCCCGAGGTCTTGCAACCCGAGACGCGTGCGCTGCCGACACCCGGCAATGGCGAACTGCTCGTCAAGGTCGCGGCCGCCGGCGTCAATCGGCCCGACGTGTCGCAGCGCTCCGGCAGCTATCCGCCGCCGCCGGGCGCGAGCGACTTGCCCGGCCTCGAAATTTCCGGCGAAGTGGTCGCCGTCGGCGACGGCGTCACCAAGCACAAGATCGGCGACAAGGTGATGTCGCTGGTGGCCGGCGGCGGCTACGCGCAATACTGCCTCGCACAGGATGCCCAGGCGATGGCGGTGCCGGCAGTCTTGTCGATGCAGGAAGCCGGCGCCATCCCGGAAACGCTGATGACGGTCTGGCACAATGTGTTCGAGCGCGGCGCGCTGAAGCCGGGCGAAACGCTG
>JANMAN010000274.1:0-2219 GCA_031359885.1 Tardiphaga sp.
CGCAGATAGGCCGCCACCCATATCGATGATTTCAATCTCATGCGCGCGACAATAAACGCTGGCCGGGTGAGACGCTAGGCGTGAACGAGTCCCGATGATGAACTCCGCTCATACCCGCGCAAGCGGGTATCCAGAGTGACATTGTTTATTTTGTAAAGTCTGGATCCCCGCGTCCGCGGGGACGAGCGGATGCTGATCGCATCCGGCGCTACTCGATCGGCCGTCCCGTCACGACCGCGAGTTCGCGCGCGAGGCGGTCGGACATCTGTCCCGTCACCGGCATCTTGCGCTCGCGCTCGAACTTCTGGATCGCGGCCTGCGTCTCGGGGCCGATCGTGCCGGTCGTCTTCAATTGGCCGTAGCCAAATTCTGTGAGCGCGCGCTGCACCGACGACACGCGCCTCGTATTGTTGATGAGATCGCCGACCGGATCGCGCGCCGGCACAGCCGCGGTCTTTTGCACAGGCGTCGCAACGGCCTTCGCCGGCGTGGAGTCGACGCGTGGTTTGGTGTCGACAGGCTTGTTCTCGAACAGGCTCGAATCCAGCGCCGCCGGACGCGCCGCGGCATCGAGCGGGCGCGGACGCGGCAGCGGATTAACCACCGGCTGCGACGACAGCGGCATCACCACGGTCGAGCCGAACATCGGCGACGGATGCCGCCCGGCTTGCATGAAAATCGCATTGGAAATGATCGCGCTGACGGCCGCGAACGCGACCAGCCCCGCCACCAGATCTTTCGGACTGTAGAGCAACGCACGCAGCAACAGACCGCGTTCGGCAGTCGGTTCGAGGATCGACTCGAGCGCGACGGCACCCTTGCCGCGCCGACGTGGCTTTTCGGATTCGACGGAAATCGCTTTAGGCACTCTTCTTCACCTGACTAATGTTGGCGGCGGCGCGGGCGGCCGGAATCAAGGTCGCGATGTTGCTCACGGCGGTTGGCGGCGCGAACGTGACGGGCAGCGCGATGGTGATCGTCGTGCCTTCGTCGAGCTTGCTCTGCACGGTCATCTCGCCGCCGTGCAGGCCGACGAGGCTCTTGACGATCGACAGGCCGAGACCGGTGCCTTCGTGGCGCCGCTGATAGGTCTTGCCGGCCTGGAAGAACGGATCGCCGATGCGTTTCAGATCGTCCGCAGCGATGCCGACGCCGTTGTCGGCGACGCGCAGGATCAACCGCGCAGCATCGATTTCGGCGGAGACCGTGACGGTGCCGCCACGCTCGGTGAACTTGATCGCGTTGGACACGAGGTTGATCACGATCTGCTTGAACGCGCGCTCGTCGCCGGTGATCTCTGGCAGGTGTTCCGGTGCGCGCGTCACGAGATCGATGCCGTTCTCGCGCGCCTTCAGCGCCAACAGATTGCAGCAGTTCACGAGTGCCGGACGCGGCGCGAACGGCTCCGGCAAAATCTCGAAATTGCCCGTTTCCATCTTCGACATGTCGAGAATGCCGTTGACGACCGAGAGAAGGTGCTGGCCGGAATCGTTGATGAGCTGGGCATATTCCTTGCGCCTGATCGCATCGAGGCGCAGCGCGTCCTCTTGCACGATCATCTCGGAGAACCCGATGATGGCGTTCAGCGGCGTGCGCAGCTCATGGCTCATGGTGGCGAGGAAACGACTCTTGGCCGCGTCGGCACGTGCGGTTTCCGCTCGCGCGATCTCGAGCGCCTCTTCCTGCGTCTTTCGTCCCGTCACGTCGCGCATCACGGCGACGACTTCGCCCTCGGAATCTCCGGCATCGAGCGTGCGGCAGCGCATCTCGACCCAGATGAATTCGACCGAGACCGGGCGGCCACGCTCGCCGCGCGCCGTCTCGCGACGCAGCCGGAATTCGACGCTGCGCTCGTCGCCGCCGCGCGCGGCATCCGACAACGCAGTCAGATAGGCCGGGCGGTCCGCGACGTGGACGTGATCGAACAGGCCGTGGCCGAGCAGATGATTGCCTTGCGCCCCGATCAGCGTCTCGATCGCGGGCGAGATGAACTGCACTGCGCCGTTGCGATTGTGCCGCGAGATCACGTCGCTCATGTTGCGCGCCAGCAGGCGATAGCGGTTCTCTTCCTTGTTCAACAAAGCGACGCTGGTGCGCCCGAGCGATTCCACGCCGAAAGCGAGCCCCGCCGCATAGATCGTCGCGGACGCGACACCGAACGCCGTGTAGATGCTCTGTGCCAGCGGCGACACCGGCACGACCGGAAGCAGATCGAACGA
>JANMAN010000278.1:0-8924 GCA_031359885.1 Tardiphaga sp.
TATCGATTTTAAGTACGAGCGTCGCGGAATACTGGGCCACCCGCCTTCGCGGGTGGTGACGGTCTGTTGTGATGCGGAGGCTTTGCCCTAGAGAAAACGCCAGACTCAAGCCGCCTTCAATTCTTCGGCCGCATGTAGCGCGCCGGTGAGTGCCTTGTCGCGCTGCTCCGGGCCGACCGCGATGCCTTCGGCGGCGATCACCTCGACATCGGGAATCCCGATGAAGCCGAACACCGCGCGCAGATAGCTTTCGACATGTTCGGCACCGGCCGCCGGCGAACCTGGCCCATAAAAGCCGCCGCGCGCTATCGTGACGATGACCCGCTTGCCGCCGGCGAGGCCCTCGGGACCGGTCGCGGTGTAGCGGAAGGTCTTGCCGGCGATCGCGATGCGGTCGATCCAGGCCTTGAGCTGGCTCGGCACGCCGAAATTATACATGGGCGCACCGATCACGACGATATCGGCGGCGAGAAACTCGTCCAGCGCCGCGTTGTTGGCGACGAGTTCGTCCTGGATGGCGGACGTATCGGGAAGCAGTCCTTGCGCGGCGGCGATATGCAGGCCGGACAGATGCGGCAGCGGAGCCGCACCGAGATCGCGATAGGTCACATCGAGATCGGGATGGCCCTGCCGCAATCGCGCAATGGCGGCGGCGGAAAGCTGGCGGGTGACGGAGTGGTCGCCGAGGATGCTGGCGTCGATATGGAGGACTTTCATGGCTTCACCTTTTCTGGTATCAAATTGATACCTAGAAACTATAAGTGACCGCAAAAACCCCACAAGAAGGCACAAATTTTGAACCAGCTCACACCCGTGACACCTGCGAACACCGATGTAACCGTCGCACCGCCTGCCCCTGCGCATGGAGACTGCAAGGGTGTCAGCTCGGTACTCGCGAGGGTCGGTGATAAATGGAGCGTGCTCGTTATCATGATGCTCGAGAACGGCCCGCGGCGCTTCAACGAGATCAAACGGATGGTCGGCGGCATTTCGCAGCGCATGCTGACCTTGACGTTGCGGGGTCTGGAGCGCGACGGGCTGGTGACGCGCAAGGTGTTTCCGACCATTCCGCCGCGCGTCGATTATGAGCTGACCGATCTCGGGCGTTCGCTCGGCAAACCCGTGCAGGCGCTCGGCGCGTGGGCCTTCGCGCACATGCCGCAAATCGAGAAAGCGCGGGCGAAATTCGATAAGACCGCGAAGGTGGATTAGGTCGCCTACCCCGTCACGAAATCGAACACCAGCTTCGCGTTCAGCGCGATAATGACGACCGCGATGAGAACCGCGAACGCCGTCAACCAGCGTGGCGCAACGAACGCGCCCATCTTGGCGCGGCTCGCGGTGAACATCACCAGCGGCACCACCGCGAACGGCAATTGCAGACTCAGCACGACCTGACTGAGGATCAGCAATTGCCCAGTGCCTTTTTCGCCGTACCAGATCGTCACCAATGCCGCCGGCACGATAGCAATCAGCCGCGTCGTCAGCCGCCGAAGCCACGGCGCCATGCGGAAATTGATGAAGCCTTCCATCACGATCTGACCGGCGAGCGTCGCCGTCACCGTCGAGTTCAAGCCGCAACATAATAGCGCGATACCGAACAAGGTTGGTGCCAGCGTCGAGCCGAGCAGCGGAGACAACAGCGCATGCGCCTGATCGAGATCGGCAACATCGGTCCGCCCGGTCGCGTTGAACGCAGAGGCCGCGAGGATCAGGATCGATGCGTTGATCGTCAGCGCGAGACACAATGCCAGCGTCGAGTCGATCGTGGCGAATTTGATCGCCTCGCGCTTCTCCGGCTCGCTGTCGCCATAGCCGCGCGTCTGCACCAACCCGGAATGCAAATAGAGATTATGCGGCATCACGGTCGCACCGAGAATGCCGAGCGCGAGATAGAGCATCTCGCGATTGGTCACGAGATCGGTGGTCGGCGCGAAGCCCTTGATGACCGCGCCCCAGTTCGGATCGGCCATCGCGATCTGAATGCCGAAGCATGCGGCGATGACGCCGAGCAGTGCCACGACGAAGGCTTCGATCCAGCGGAAGCCGAGCGCCTGCAACGCCAGAATAAGAAACACGTCAGCGGCTGTAATCAGGACGCCGAGTTCGAGCGGAATGCCGAACAGCAGGTTGAGGCCGATCGCCGTGCCGATGATCTCAGCGAGGTCCGTGGCGCAGATCGCAATCTCGGCCGATATCCACAACGGCCACGAGGCCCATTTCGGATAGGCATCGCGGCACGCCTGCGCAAGATCGCGGCCGGAGCCGACGCCGAGCCGCGCGCACAACGCCTGTAGCACGATCGCCATGATATTCGAGATGAGAGCGACGGCCAGCAGCGCGTAGCCGAACTTTGAACCGCCCGCGAGCGAGGTCGCCCAGTTGCCGGGGTCCATGTAGCCGACCGCGACCAGATAGCCGGGCCCGAGAAATGCTGCGAGCCGCCGCCAGAACGAGCCGCCTCGCGCGATCCGGACCGATCCGAACATATCGGCCAGCGACGGCTCGCCCCGTGCAGTGCGCCAGCCGGGCTGGTCGGGCGTTGATGCGACGGGAACCGGCGGTGGGGGGCGATGAACGTTCATGACCAACTCATCGCCGATCACGCTCCGTTTTGCAACTGATTTGCAACTGCATCTGTCCGAGGACAATTGGTAGCCGTCAGACGCGTTGATCACCCTCGTCGTCAGGAAGCGGGTGTCGGTCCGACAAACAGGCGTGCAGGGTCGTGGCGGATCAATCGTCAGGACCACGCCATGCCCGCATCGATCAACGACGCCTTCAACGAGTCCACCGACGCCGCCTTGCCCCCGACCTTCAACCGATTGGCGTGGTCCAACCTCGCCGCGCAATCCGCCGAACAGATCGCGTTGGCCGCGGCACCGATCGTCGCGGTGTTGCTGCTCGGCGTCGGCGAGGCCGCGACCGGATTGTTGCAGACCGCGCTGACGCTGCCCTTCGTGCTGCTGGCGATCCCGGCCGGATTGCTCGCCGACCGAATGCCGCGGCGCTTGCTGATGGCCGGCGCGGAAGGGCTGCGCGCGCTGGCGTTGCTGGCGATCCTGCTGTTGATCGTAACGGGCACGCTGACACTGTGGATGCTAGCGTTGCTCGGCTTCGTCGCGGTCTGCGGCACGGTAGTCTACAGCGTCGCGGCCCCTTCGCTGGTGCCGGCACTGGTGCCGCCGCGATCGCTGCCCGCGGCCAACGCGCGGATCGAACTGGCCCGCACGATCGCCTTCGCAGGCGGCCCCGCATTGGGCGGCGTGCTGGTCGGCTGGGTTGGGGCAGCACCCGCCTTCGGCGTCGCTGCCGCCCTGTCAGTGATGGCGATGGTCTTGCTCGCGGGCCTCTACGAGCCCGCGCGTGATGTCGTCGCGAACCGTCATCCAATCCGAAAGATCAAGGAAGGCGCGGCGTTCGTCTTCCATCATCCGCTGTTGCGCCCGGTGTTCGTCACGCAACTGATCTTCAACACCGCGTCGTTTCTTATCCTCGCGGTGTTCGTGCCCTATGCGGTGCGAAGGCTCGGGCTGTCCGCCAGCGGCGTCGGCACGACGCTGGCGATGTACGGCGTCGGCATGACGGTCGGTGCGCTGCTGGCGACGCGGATCATGCGGCGGCTGGCTTTCGGCACCGTGATCGCGCTTGGCCCGGTCACAGGCTTCGTCGCGGCGCTGGTGATGGCGCTGACCACGGTCGTCCCCTCGCCGCTGCTGGCGGGTCTCAGTTTTTTCCTGCTCGGCGCGGGACCGATCCTGTGGGTGATCTCGACGACGACGTTGCGGCAGGCAGTGACGCCGCCGCGTTTGCTAGGGCGCGTCTCGGCGATCAACATCATGAGTTACGGCGCGCGGCCGCTCGGTGCCGGTCTGGCGGCCTTGGTCGGCTTCTATGCCGGCGCGGAAGCCTGCTTCTATCTGGCGGCGGCATTTTTCGGCTGGCAGGCGGTCGTTATCCTGCGCTCGCCGGCCGTGGCCCTGCTCCGGCAGCCCGACATGGCCGGCGACGCAATTCCGGCGGGTTAAGTGATCCGCCGCAATAATGTCCGCCGGACTATGCTAGAGCGTGCGGATTGAAATCGCCCGCTTAAGGACCGCCGTGTTAGCTATGGAACTCGGGATCGTCGCGATCCTGATCGTCGTCAACGGCCTGCTCGCCATGTCGGAGCTTGCCATCGTCTCCTCGCGCCCCGCGCGATTAACCGGCCTGGTCGAGAAAGGCGTCTCCGGATCGCGCCGTGCGCTGGCGCTGGCGTCCGATCCGGGAAAATTCCTGTCCACCGTCCAGATCGGCATCACGCTGATCGGCGTGCTGTCGGGTGCGATCTCGGGCGCGACGCTTGGGCAACGTCTCACCGACCTGCTGATCGACGCGGGCCTCTCGAAAGGTATGGCCGATACGCTCGGCGTCGGCATCGTCGTCGGCGTGATCACCTATGCCTCGCTCATCATCGGCGAGTTGGTGCCGAAACAAATCGCGTTGCGCGATCCCGAAGCGGTCGCAGTGCGGGTCGCGCCCGCGATGATGCTGCTGGCGAAGGTGTCGCTGCCGTTGGTGTGGTTGCTCGATCGCTCGGGCAAGATCATTCTGTGGCTGCTCGGCCAGCGCGGCGAGGCCGAGGAAAAAATCAGCGAGGACGAAATCCGCACGCTGGTGGTGGAAGCCGAAACCGCCGGCGTGCTTGAACCCGGCGAAAAGGAAATGATCGCCGGCGTGATGCGGCTCGGCGATCTCCCCGTCGGTGCCGTGATGACGCCGCGCCACGAGGTCGACGTGATCGATCTCAAGGACTCGTTGGAGGTCACGGTCACGGCGCTAACCGAGAGCACGCATTCGCGCTTCCCCGTGTTCGATGGCGACCGCGAATCCGCCATCGGCATCGTTCAGGCAAAGGACTTGCTCGACGCCTACATGCACAACCGAACGCCCGATCTGCGCGCACTGGTGCGCGACGCACCGATCATCCCGGACACCGTCGATGCGCGCGACGTCGTCGCCATCCTACGCGACTCGCCGGTGCATCTCGGGCTGATCCACGACGAGTACGGCGTGTTTCAGGGCGTGGTGACGTCGGCAGATATTCTGGAGTCGATCGTCGGTTCGTTCAACACCGACGACGGACCGGCCGAACAAGCCTTCGTGCAGCGCGACGACGGCTCGTATTTGATTTCCGGCTGGATGGCCGCGGTCGAATTCGCCGAGCTGCTCGGCATCGAACTGCCAACGGCGCAGCGGCCGTATCAGACGTTCGCAGGATTCCTGTTGCAGGAATTCGGTGCGATCCCCGAAGTCGCCGACATCATCGAAGCGCATGGCTGGCGGTTCGAGATCATGGACCTCGACGGCCGCCGGATCGACAAGGTGCTGGCGAGCAAAGTCACGGAGCCCGCAGTCGGCTAATCGATTGATCCCATCCGCCGCGAATGATATGATGGGCGTCATTCAATCTGCGCGGGACGTGAACCATGACGGATAATGTAGCGCCGACGCCGCTCGCGCGCCCGACGTCTCTCGGCGTGCAAGTCGCCGTCCTTGCCGCGTTGTCCGCCGGCGGAACGCTGGCGACCAACATTCTGCTGCCGTCGTTGCCGGAGATCGCCGCAGCCGTCGGCGTCACCAGTGCGCAGGTCACGTCGGCGATCACGATTTTTCTCGCGATATTCGCCTTCGGCCAACTCGTCGTCGGACCGTTGTCCGACCGCTATGGCCGTCGCCTGCCGGTGCTAATCGGTTTCGCGATTTTTTTCGCCGGCAGCATCTGGTGCGCGCTAGCCAACGACTTGCCAACGCTGCTGGTCGGCCGTGTCGTGCAGGCCGCAGGAGCGTGTGCGACGTCGGTCTTGTCGCGCGCCATCGCCCGCGATCTGTTCGAGGGCGAGAAGCTCGCACGCGCGTTGACGTTCGTTATGATTGCGATGGCCGCAGCGCCCGGATTTTCGCCATTGGTCGGCGGCGCGCTCGATCAGATGTTCGGTTGGCGGTCGGCTTTCATCTTCGTCGCAGCGTTCGCAGCCCTAACCGCACTGGCATATTCGTTCGTCTTCGGCGAAACCCATCACGCGACACGTACCGCGCTTGATCCGTTCGCGATCGCGCGCAACTACCTATCGCTCTCGACCGATCGCCGTTTTTTCGTACCGGCCGCGACCGTGAGCCTTATCATGGGCGCGCTGTTCGCATTGTTTTCAGCCGCCCCGCGAGTGCTGATCGAAGGCCTGGGCTTCACACCGCTGCAACTCGGATCGTTTTTCGCGGGCACGGTCATGATCGTGTTCAGCGCAGGCATGACTGCAACAAAACTGGTACCGCGCCTCGGCCTCGATCGCACGATTCAGATCGCGCTGGGACTTGCGAGCCTCGGCGCGGCCGTCGTGTTGCTCGTGGCCTTGTACGATGGGCGCTTTCTACCTTTCTTGGCAGGCACATGCATTTTCCTTCTCGGGATGGGCATGGTCAATCCGCTCGGCAGCGCGCAGTCGCTGTCGCCGTTCGGAGATCGCGCCGGCGCGGCTTCCGCGCTGCTCGGCTTCTGGCAAATGATATCGGCTGCGGTCTGCGTCTTCGTTGCGGCGATCATCACAAAGGACGCAATGACAGGTTTGGGCCTCGTCCTGACCTTGGCGTCCATCGGCGGAACAGCGTTGTATATGTTGAGGCGGAGCGCAGCCTAGGCGCTACAGGCTCCGCCCGAACTTGTTCGACTTCGGCAGCCCGGTCGCAAGGCGGCCGGCATCGGCGCGGTTGCCGCGCCAGTCGGTCAATTCCTTCCAGCTCAAGCGCTGCTCGCGTCCCGCGCCGTCCTTCCACGTCAGGCCATCCTTCGCCGTGAAGGTGGTGACATCCGACAGCGCCGCGCTGGTGTATTTCTGCAAGCGCACGCCTTTGCCGCGCGCCATTTCCGGCACCTGATCGAGCGCAAACACGATCATCTTGTGATTGGTGCCGATGACGGCGACTTGGTCATGACCCTCGCCGACCACGGTAAGCGCCTTCGCCTCGTTCGGCATCTCGACGTTCAACACCTGCTTGCCCTTGCGGGTGGTGCCGACGCAATCGTCCTCGCCGACGATGAAGCCCTGCCCGTCATGGCTCGCGACCAAGAACTTGCGCCCGCCTGTATTGACGAACAGCGTGACGATCGCAGCGTCCTGCTCCATGTCGATGAACAGCCGGATCGGCTCGCCATGGCCACGACCGCCCGGCAGCTTGGCGACATCGAGCGAATAAAACCGGCCGTTGGTGGCGAGCAGCAACAGCTTCGACGTCGTCTCCGCGAAAAACGACTGCCCGAGCTTGTCGTCGGTCTTGAAGGTGAGATTGCCCAAATCGGCGACATGACCCTTCAGCGTGCGGACCCAGCCCTTGTCAGAAATCACCACCGTGACCGGCTCGCGCTCGACCATCGATTCCTCGAGCGCCGCGAGATCGTGCTCCGGCGCATCGGCAAAGATCGTGCGGCGTTTGCCGAGCGGCGTCTTCGGACCGAACAATTCGCGGACATGGCGGACCTGTTCGCCGACCTTGGCCCATTGCTCCGTCTCGGACGCGAGCACCGCGTTGATGCCCTTCAGCTCCGCGCGCAGCTTCTTGTCTTCGGTGCGGATCTCGAACTCTTCCAGCTTGCGCAACGATCGCAGCCGCATGTTGAGGATCGCTTCGGCCTGCACGTCGGTCAGCTTGAACGCCGACATCAATGCGGGCTTCGGCTCGTCCTCGTTGCGGATGATGCGGATCACCTCGTCGATGTTGAGGTAGGCGATCAGATAGCCGCCGAGCACTTCGAGCCGGTGCTCGATTTGCGCCTTGCGATGTTGCGAGCGACGCAGCAGCACGTCGCGCAAATGGTCCAGCCATTCGCGCAAGCATTCGGCGAGGCCGAGCACTTTCGGAATGCGGCCCTTGACCAGCACGTTGAGATTCAGCGGGATCTTGCTTTCCAGCTCGGTCAGTCGAAACAGCGACTCCATCAGAATTTCCGGATCGACCGCGCGCGTTTTCGGCTCGATGACGACGCGGATGTCTTCGGCAGACTCGTCCCGCACGTCGCCGATCAGCGGCAACTTCTTGTCGTTGAGCAGTTCGGCGATCTTCTCGATGAGCCGCGATTTCTGCACCAGCCATGGAATCTGGGTGACGACCACCACCCACATGCCACGCGCGCCCTCCTCCTGATGCCATTTGGCGCGGGTGCGGAACGAGCCGCGCCCGGTCATGTAGGCCTCGGCGATGCTCTCCTTGGAGTCGACGATGATGCCGCCGGTCGGGAAATCCGGGCCCTTGACCCATTTCAGCAGCGTCTTGGATTTCGCGTCGGGCTTGTCGATCAGATGTAGCGCTGCGTCACAGAGCTCGGCGGCGTTGTGCGGCGGGATCGAGGTAGCCATGCCCACAGCGATGCCCTGCGAGCCATTGGCGAGCAGGTTGGGAAAGCCGCCGGGCAGCACGACCGGCTCTTTCGACTGGCCGTCGTAATTGGGCCGGAATTCGACGCCGTCCTCGTCGATGCCTTCGAGCAGCAGCCGCGCCACCTCGGTCATGCGCGCTTCGGTGTAGCGGTAGGCGGCCGGATTATCGCCGTCGATGTTGCCAAAATTGCCCTGGCCGTCGACCAGCGGATAGCGCGAGGAGAAATCCTGGGCGAGCCGCACCAGCGCGTCGTAGATCGATTGATCGCCGTGCGGATGGAACGAGCCCATCACGTCGCCGACGATCTTGGCGGATTTCTTGAACGCCGTGCCGGGGTCGAGCCGCAGCAGCCGCATGCCGTACAGGATGCGGCGATGCACCGGCTTCAGGCCGTCGCGGGCGTCCGGCAGCGCGCGGTGCATGATGGTCGAAAGCGCATAGGCGAGATAGCGCTCTTCCAGCGCATCCCGCAGCATGACTTCATGGATTTCGGCCGGCTCTTCCGGAGGTAACGT
>JANMAN010000301.1:0-8630 GCA_031359885.1 Tardiphaga sp.
CCGTTCGAGATGGATGCCTGGGGTATCGACGTCACGATGTCGGGCTCGCAGAAAGGCCTGATGGCGCCGCCCGGCCTGGCCTTCGTGGCCGCCAACGAACGCGCGCGCGCCATTCACACCACCGCGGGCCTGCGGACGCCCTATTGGGACTGGACCGAACGCGAAGCCGTCGAGCACTACAAAAAATATTCCGGCACGGCGCCCGTGCATCTGCTGTTCGGGCTCCGCCGCGCCATCGACATGCTGTTCGACGAGGGTCTCGACAATGCGGCCTTGCGCCATCGCCTGTTGGCGGAAGCGGTGCGCAGAGCGGTCGGCAAATGGGCCGAGGGCGGCGTGGTGGGATTTAATATCGCTGATGCCGCCGACCGTTCGGACACCGTCACGACCGTAACAATGGCGAAGGGCAGCGACCCGATCGCTTTGCAAAAATATTGCAACGACAAATGCGGCGTGATCCTCGGCACCGGAATTGGCGATCTCTCCGGCCGCGCGTTCCGCATCGCCCATATGGGCCACCTTAACGCGCCGATGATTCTTGGCACGCTGGGCGTCATTGAAATGGCGCTGACCGCGCTGCGGATTCCGCACGGCACCGGCGGCGTCGATGCGGCAGTGAGATATCTCGGCGACAACGTGCCGGCGTAGCGTCGGCGTTTACTGTTGTCTTCACCGGGCAAGGACGTACCCGGCGACATCTTGGTCGTCCGGCGCGTCCGATGACCCGGTGATCCATCCTCTTCGTGAGAATGCTGGATGGCCGAATTTTGGGGCGCAAAGTGCGCTGTGATCCGGCCACGACGACCGTGCGTCGTTGCCGACCAAACAAAAACGCGGCGGGATGAGCCCGCCGCGTGTGATGCGTCCCAAACGATCCGAGAACTTTATTCCTCGTCGTCGCGGCCCTTGCCGCCGATGGTCTTGAGCTTGGCGAACACCGCATCGACGTTGAAATCCTCGCGGCTTTTCTCCGAGCCCTCGAATTCCTCTTCCTTCTTGGTCGTCTCGGACGCCGGCAGCAGCGTCGCACCGCCGTAAGCCTGATCGGCGGGCTTTTCCTTGGCCGCGCGCTGCACCTCGAAATCGAGTTCGATCTGCGAGCACAGACCCAGCGTCACCGGGTCCATCGGGGTCAGGCCCTGCGCATTCCAGTGGGTGCGGTCGCGGACGCTGGCGATCGTCGTCTTGGTGGTGCCGACGAGCCGCATGACCTGGCTGTCCTTCAACTCGGGATGGTTGCGGACCAGCCACAGGATCGCGCTCGGCCGCTCGTGGCGGCGCGACACCGGGGTGTAGCGCGGGCCCTTCTTCTTGGGCGCGGGCGGCAGGATGACCTTGCTCTCGCCAAGCTTGAGCCGGTAATCGCCGTCCTGCTCGCCCTTGGCGATTTCGTCGCGCGACAATTGCCCGGTCGAGATCGGGTCCATGCCTTTGATGCCTTGGGCGGCGTCGCCGTCGGCGATCGCGCGGATTTCCAGCGGGTGCATCTTGCAGAAATCGGCGACCTGATCGAACGACAAAGCGGTATTATCGACCAGCCAAACGGCCGTGGCCTTGGGCATCAGCGGGGCATTGCTCATGGCAAATCTCCTTAAGGCTCCGCCCACGCGCATGATTAGCCAAAGTGTGCGCGGTTCGGCGTCGAAATCATGCGCTCGTAAGAAAAAAGCGCGATCGGACGTAAAACCGCATTCCACTTTTACTGATCGCGCTTCGGGGTCGAAGCCGGTGGTCATCAGCGATGACGGGAATGACGCCCTATATAGGCCAGAAGGAGGCGGTTTGCCAATGGTTTGGTCATCAGCCTTGACAGGGCCGCAAAGCCGTCCCAAGTCCCTATCAAATAGCATTTTTTAAGCATCGGCCTCGCTTGCGCGACAGGATGCACGGTCCGGGACCATTTCCATGCAGCCCATTTCCACGAAGGCTCATTCCGATCAGGCTACGTCGGCCCAGACCAAGCCGGTCCTGAAAGTCGTCCTCTGTTCGCCACGCGGCTTCTGCGCCGGCGTGGTCCGCGCCATCGACACCGTCGAGCGGGCGCTGGCGATCCACGGCGCGCCGGTCTATGTCCGCCACGAGATCGTCCATAACAAATACGTCGTGGACAGCCTGCGCACCAAGGGCGCGATCTTCGTCGAGGAATTGGCTGAGATTCCCGATAACACCTCCGCGCCGGTCGTGTTCTCCGCGCACGGCGTTCCGAAGTCGGTCCCGGCCGACGCCAAGGAGCGCAATTTCTTCTCGCTCGATGCGACCTGCCCGCTGGTGACGAAAGTCCACCGCGAGGCGGCGATCCATTATAAGCGCGGCCGCGAAATCCTGCTGATCGGTCATTCGCATCATCCCGAAGTCGTCGGCACGCTCGGCCAATTGCCGCCCGGCGCGGTGCTACTGATCGAAACCGCGCAGGATGCCGCGACCTTCGTGCCGAAGGACCCGAACAACCTCGCCTTCGTCACGCAGACGACGCTGTCGATCGACGACACCGCCGAAATCGTCGCGATGCTGAAGCGGCGTTTCCCGAATATCTCCGGGCCGCACAAGGAAGACATCTGCTACGCCACGACCAACCGCCAACTCGCGGTGAAGAAGGTGGCGCCCGTGGTCGATGCGCTGATCGTGGTCGGCGCGCCGAACTCGTCGAATTCGCAGCGGTTGCGCGAAGTCGCCGAGCGCGAAGGCTGCAAGGTCTCGGTACTGGCACAGCGCGCCGCCGATCTCGATTGGTCGATGTTCGACGGAATCAAGAGCCTCGGCATTACGGCAGGCGCGTCCGCGCCCGAAGTGATCGTCGAGGAAATCATGGGCGCGTTCGCCGAGAAATATACGCTCGACGTTGAGACAGTGTCCGCCGCCGAAGAGAACGAGTTCTTCCCGCTGCCGCGTTCGCTGCGCCCCGACGCAGCCTAAAACAAATGGCGGTCTACACCGACGTCGCCGCCGACGAGCTTGCGGCGTTTTTGGCGCGGTACGACATCGGCGAGCTGCTGTCCTACAAGGGCATCGCCGAAGGCGTCGAAAATTCGAACTTCTTGCTTCACACGACAGTCGGCTCGTTCTTTCTGACGCTGTACGAAAAGCGCACCTCGCTCGGCGACTTGCCCTTCGTGCTCGGCCTCATGAGCCATCTCGCGCAGCATGGCATCGCCTGCCCGCAGCCGGTGCTGACGCGGACCGACGAGACGCTCGGCATGCTCGCGGGGCGGCCGGCGGCGATCATCGATTTTCTCGAAGGCGTCTGGCCACGCAAGCCGACCGCGACGCATTGCGCCGGCGTGGGTGACGTGTTGGCCAAGCTGCATGTTGCCGGGCGCGATTTCGCCATCAGCCGACCCAATCCGCTGTCGGTCGGCGGCTGGCGGCCGTTGTTCGATCAGGCGGCCGATCGCGCGGATGGTTTGCAGCACGGACTTCGCGATTTGATCGCTGACGAACTCGATCATCTCGAAGCGCATTGGCCACGCGACCTGCCCGACGGCGTCATCCATGCCGATGCGTTTCCGGACAACGTGCTGTTTCTCGGCGACAGGCTGTCGGGCCTGATCGACTTCGGCCTCGCCTGCAACGACGCGTTCGCTTACGACGTCGCGATCGGCCTCAATGCCTGGTGTTTCGAGCCCGACCATTCGTTCAACGTGACCAAAGCCAGCGCGTTTCTCAATGCGTATCAGCGCGAGCGCAAATTAACGGATGCCGAACAGGACGCGTTGCCGCTGCTGGCGCGAGGTGCCGCATTGCGCATCATGCTGACGCGCCTGGTCGATTGGTTCAACGTGCCGCCTGGCGCGTTGGTCAAACCGAAAGACCCGCTCGAATATGCGCGCAAGCTGCGCTTTCAACAGAGCGTGACGACGATGCGCGATTACGGCGTGGCGCGATCATGACGCGCGCGGTCACGATTTTTACGGACGGCGCATGCTCGGGCAATCCCGGCCCCGGCGGTTGGGGTGCGATCCTGAAATCCGGCGACGTCGAAAAAGAACTCAAGGGCGGCGAGGCCCACACCACCAACAACCGCATGGAGTTGATGGCGGCGATCTCCGCCCTGGAGGCGCTGAAGAAACCGTGCAGCGTCGATCTCACCACCGACAGCCAGTATGTCCGCCAGGGCATCACGAGCTGGATCCACGGCTGGAAAAAGAACGGCTGGCGCACAGCCGACAAGAAGCCGGTAAAGAACGTCGATCTGTGGCAGCGGCTCGACGCGGCGCTGGCATCGCACGAGGTGCGCTGGCATTGGATCAAGGGCCACGCCGGCCATGACGAAAACGAACGTGCCGATCAGCTCGCGCGCGATGGGTTGGCCGAGCATCGGGGCAAAACTACACCGGCAGCGTCATCCTGAGGTGCGAGCCAAGCAGCGCTCTTGCGCTGTCTGGCGAGCCTCGAAGGATGTGAGCGTCGCTCAAAAGTTATCAACGACACAGATCGTCATCACCCGCCCGGTGCGCACTTGCGCACTGGAGCGGGTGAACCAGTATCCCAGAGCGCCTGAGATCAACCTGCACGCTCTGCAATACTGGATCGCCCGGTCACGGGCGCGACCGGGCGACGAAGAGGTCGCCGGCGGCCCTTGCCGGGCGAGACGGCCGTATGTGTCGAGACGTTAATTCAACTCACAACTGCCCGAGAAGCGTGTCGCCGCCGGAGACTTCGACCTTGCCGGGGTTCGGTTCGAGGTTGAGCGTCTTCACAACGCCGTCATCGACCAGCATCGAATAGCGATGCGAGCGGATGCCGAGGCCGTTGCCGGAGGCGTCGAGGTCGAGGCCGATCGCCTTGGCGAATTCGGCATTGCCGTCGGCGAGAAAAACCGCTTCGTCGCGCAGATCCGTATCCTTCTTCCACGCACTCATCACGAAGGCATCGTTGACCGATGTCACGGCGATGGTGTCGACGCCCTTGTCCTTGATCGCATAGGCATTGAGGAAGATGCTCGGCAGATGCATATTGTGGCAGGTGCCGGTATAGGCGCCCGGCACTGCGAACAGCGCCACCTTCTTGCCCTTGAAGACCTCGTCCGTGGTCTTCACGACCAGACCTTCGGCGCCCATCATGCGAAACTTCGCTTCGGGCAATTTGTCGCCAACCTTGATCGCCATCGTCACATCTCCTGATTGAATGCGTCGTTCTAAACCGGAGATATGACTGGCACAATGCCGGCGGACGATTGCGCCCGTCGCATCGGTCTTGCAGCTCCCGACAACTACGCCGCCGCTTGCTTCTTCTCGTCGCGCAATTCGCGACGCAGAATCTTGCCGACATTGGTCTTCGGCAATTCGGTCCTGAACTCGACTTGCTTGGGCACTTTGTAATTCGTGAGCTGCGTGCCGCAGAACTTGATGACGTCCTCGGCCGTGACGCTGGCATCCTTCTTCACGATGAAGGCTTTGACGGCTTCGCCCGATTTGCTGTCGGGCACGCCGATCACCGCGCATTCCAGCACGCCCGGATGCGACGCGATCACGTCCTCGACCTCGTTCGGATAGACGTTGAAGCCGGAGACCAGCACCATGTCCTTCTTACGGTCCACGATCTTGGTGAATCCCGACGCGTCCATCACGCCGATGTCGCCGGTGCGGAAGAAACCGTCCGCCGTCATCACCTTTGCGGTTTCCTCCGGCCTGTTCCAATAGCCCGCCATCACCTGCGGCCCCTTCGCGCAGATTTCGCCGGGCTCGCCCAAAGGCACTTCGTTGCCGTCGTCGTCGCGGATCGAGATGTAGGTCGACGGCACGGGGACACCGATCGAGCCGGAGAACTTGTCCGTGTCGGCCGGATTGCAGGTCAGCGTCGGGGCGGTCTCTGAGAGGCCGTAGCCTTCGGAGAGCGCGCAGCCCGTCGTCTTCAGCCACTTCTCGGCGACCGCGCGTTGCGTGGCCATGCCGCCGCCGAACGATGTCTTGAGCTTGGAAAAATCGACCTTGTCGAAGCCCGGCGAATTCAGCAATCCGTTGTAGAGCGTGTTGACCGCGGGGAAGCTGTTGACCTGATACTTCATCAATTCCTTGATGAAGCCCTGCATGTCGCGCGGATTCGGAATCAAAAGGTTGACGCCGCCGGCGCGCATGCCGAGCAGGAAGCACGCCGTCAGCGCGAAGATATGATACAGCGGCAGCGCGCACACGATAAAAAGCTGTTCGACATGCGGCGGCTTTTTCAGCGCCGGTTGCAGCCACGCATCGTTCTGCAACACGTTGGCCAGAATATTTCGATGCAGCAGCGTCGCGCCCTTCGAGACGCCCGTGGTACCGCCGGTGTATTGCAGGAAAGCGACGTCGTCAGGTCCGAGCTGCGGCTTGTTCAGCGTCATGCCGCGTCCGGCGGAAACCGCATCGTTGAATGCGACCGCGCCCGGCAACGAAAACGCCGGCACCATCTTCTTCACTTTGCGGACGACCAGATTGACGATCATCCCCTTGAGGCCGAGCATGTCGCCCATGCTGCCGAGGATGACGTGCTTCACGCTGGTCTTGGCGATCACCTTCTCGACGGTGCTTGCGAAATTCTCCAGCACGATGATCGCTTCCGCGCCGGAATCTTTGAGCTGATGTTCGAGTTCGCGCGGCGTATACAGCGGATTGATGTTGACGACCGCATAGCCGGCGCGCAGCACGGCGGACGTCGCGACCGGATATTGCAGCACGTTCGGCATCATCAGCGCGACGCGTGCGCCTTTCTTCATGCCCTTGCTTTGCAGATACGCCCCGAGCGCCTGCGACAGTTCGTCGAGCTCGCGATAGGTGATCGACTTGTCCATGCAGATGAAGGCTTTGCGATCGCGGAATGTCTTGAAGCTGTCTTCAAGCAGCGCGACCAGCGACGAATATTGATTGGTGTCGATATCGGCGGGCACGCCGGCCGGATATTGCTTGAGCCAAATGCGCTCCATGATGCTTCCCCTCGTCTGCTCGGAGCCTGATGCTCCTTGATTGGTCGGCGCAGGCTTGCGCGCGAGGCTTCCACTCTGCGGTGGAATGCCTTGTTCCCGATGAGTATTGAGCAATGCCGTCGCCGAACGCAAGCGGATGTGCGCTGCGACAAGTTCGCCTTTTGGATGAAACGCCGGCGTCTAGCTGCGCGGGGTCGGCTTCACTTCGCTGGTCTTGCCGTCGCCTTTGGGGGCCGGCTTCGGCTTGACCGCGACCTTCGGCTTGGCGGACGCGGGCGCCGGCTTCTCAGCGGCAACTGCGGGTTTGGCAGCGGAAGGCTTGGCTGCCGCAGTCTTGGCTGCCGCTGGCTTGGCGGCCGCCGGTTTGACCGGCTTCGCCGATTTCGTATCGACCATGACGCTGACGCGGGCCGGTTTGCTGTCGGCCGGGTCTGCCGCGTCGGGCTTCGCGGCCACCGTGGTCTTCTTGCCTTTGCCCTTCGCCACACGGGGCTTCGGCGTCTGCTTCTGTTCTTCGACGGCGTTGGCCGCGATCAATTCGGTGCCGGTCTTCTTCGGCCCGGTGTAGACGATCGTGGGCTCGGACGGCGCCGCTGCTGCGGCGATCATCTCGGTCGGCTTCAGCGTCGGCGCTTGCAGGCCGGCGGCAAAGAACGCCACTGCCGCCCCGCTCTCGCCGGTCGAGGTGGTGCCGGCGACGGTGTCGTCCTCGGTTTCCGTGGCCGGACGTTTGCGCTTCGGCCCGCACATCTCGTCGCGCAGGTTCGGCGGCGCGGCCTCGATCGGCGCGAGGCTATCGACCGTGCCGAGCGCCGGCCGCAACCAAGTCAGCGTGTTGTTGGAGAAGCCGCGCTCCAGGAGCTGCGCCGCGCGGACGGCGCGCATCTGTCCGGACGATGCGCCGAGCACCACCGCGATCAGCCGCTTGTTATTGCGCGTCGCGGTCGCGACCAGATTGAAGCCCGAGGCACAGATGAAGCCGGTCTTCATGCCGTCTGCGCCGGGAAAGCGGCCGATCAGCTTGTTGAAATTCTGAGTCACTCGCCGACCGAAGCGTATCGACGGGATATGGACGAAATATTCGTACTCCGGCAGATCGCGGATGATCGCACGCGCCAGGATCGCGAGGTCGCGCGCCGAGGTGATCTGCCCTTCGGCCGGCAATCCGTTTGGATTGACATAACTAGTCTGCGTCATGCCGAGACGTTGCGCGGTCTCGTTCATCATCACGGAGAAGCCGTCGACCGACCCGCCGACGCCTTCGGCCAGCACCACCGCCATGTCGTTGGCGGACTTGACCATCATCATCTTCAACGCGTTGTCGATCGTGACGAGGGTGCCGGAGCGGAAGCCCATCTTGGAGGGTGCCTGCGCCGCTGCGGTCGGCGACACGGTCACCACCGTGTCGAGCGTGATGCGGCCTTCCTTGACCGCCTTCAGCGTGACGTAGGTCGTCATCAGCTTGGTCACGGAGGCCGGATACCACGGCATCGTCGCATTCTCGGCCTGCAACACCTTGCCGGTATCGGCCTCGACGACCAGCAGCGCCTCGGCCGACGCACGCGACGGCGCGAACGCGATCGTCGTCAGAGCGGCCATCAGGGCGAAACGCTTCAGCGATGACCGAAGATGCATGAATGGAAACAACCGTCTTACGAGCGTCATGGGACTGAACGGACATCATCATGCCGTTTGCGGTGCAACGAGCCTATACCCGCGGTCGGGATCAGGCCAG